>DAIUKN010000145.1:0-6686 GCA_036848195.1 Bacteroidota bacterium | reverse complement strand
ACGCTGTTCACCTGATCATCGATGTTCTCGGAGATCGTCTTGACCTTTGCGGTAATGAATTCCATGTTTTCCAGGATGGGTACCGCACGAGTGGTCATTTCCTTGATGTCTCTTTCGAGATTGGAAAGGATCTCCCGCACACGCAGGAGCACAACAATCATATAGATACAGAGCGCAGAAAGGCAGAGTAGTGCCAGGATCTGCGTGATCACGAGAATGGTTTCCACGGTATCCTCCTGTGGGGAGCCTCAGGCCTCTCAGGCCTTGCGGCGTTCATCCTTGTACGCGTCGAGCCCCGCTTTCACGGCGTTCTTCAGACGGAGACCTTCCTCGGCCACAGGGCCGGCCTTCTGGCGCGCGTCGGAAATAATCCTGTCCGCGTCCACCAGCAGCGTGTCGGCCTTCTTCTTGGCATCCGTGATCAACTGATCCGAACGCTTCTTCGCTTCGCTCACGATCTCTCCCGCCTTCGATTTCGCGGCGTGCACGTATTCGTCGGCTCCATCAATCAGGTCATCCGCCCGCTCCTTGATGTCTGCACGAAGTTCCCTGCCGCTTTTCGGAGCGTACAGGAGCGCGACGATGGCACCGACCGCTCCACCCGCGAGCAGGCCGATGACCAACCCTTTGAGCATTCCATCGTTGTTGTGTGCCATACGGATTCTCCCTTCCGCGTGATTCAGGATAGTGAGAAAATATCAGAAGTTCGACCTACAAAAGCAACCAAAGCGATTCCTGATCCATAGACCGTACATCCCGCCGCAATGCGGCGGGATGCACGAAGCTCCTAGCGCAGCTTCTTCTTGTGACGCTGCTTCCGCAGCCTCTTCTTGCGCTTGTGCGTCGCCATCTTGTGGCGCTTGCGCTTCTTGCCGCTGGGCATGCTCCCTCCTTTCGGTTATTTCATCATGGAATGTTGCTCGAGAATCTTTTGCGCACGGGTCCCGAGTTCCGAATCCTTGTTCAGCTCCACCGCACGCCTGAACCAACGGTTGGATTCCTCGATCTCTCCCATGTGCAGGTAGACTACGGCAAGATTGAAGGCGGAAGGCTGGTGCGTGGGCGAGCCCTTCACGGCCGCCTGCATCTCCTGCACCGCCATGGCGAAGTACTTGCCGGCCTGCGCCGAATCCTGTTGCCCCATCTCGAAGTAACAGACACCCAGATCGACACGGGCGTCCGGGTTGCCGGGGACAAGCGCAAGGTACTTCCGGTACACCTCCGTCGCCCGGGCAAACGTCCTATTGTCGTGAAGCGCATTTGCCAGCCGCAGCAGAGCGCTCGCATCCTTCGGGTTCGCGTCCACCGCCCGCTGGAGCGGCCCGATGTCCTGAAGCGCCGGCGCCATCACCGGAGGCGCGGGCGTGGCGACACGGGTCTTGTTCACCTCCGCGCCAATGTTGACATAGGCCAGGTAGGCAATGAGACCCACAACGGCAATCGCCGAGATCACCTGCCACGGCTCGAACCTCTTCGATGCCTTGCCGGGCGCATTCCTTCCGGGGCGGGCCGATTTCCGCGCCGCATCCTCCCGCTGCTTCCTCGAGGAGGATGAGACTCTTTTCTCCATCGGGGCACCCGCAAGCCGCGCGCCACATGAATCACAGACCGTGCTTCCCGGCGCGTTTTGGCGCCCGCAAACGTCGCAACGTCCCCCCGCCGAAGGTGCGGGAGCGGGCGGCACGGAGGCGGGCGGCTCGATGATCGCACCGCACGACGAGCAACGCACGTCGCCGGGGCTCAGTGGCGTGCCACAGTCTCCACAGATGAGCTTCGCAACCGCCATCAGAGTACTTTCTTCAGGTTCTCGTTGACCAGGGACTTTACCTCCTTCGAAACCTTGAACAGAGGCACCCAGTGTTCTTCGACCATTACCTGCTCACCCGTCCGGGGATTCCTCGCCACTCTTCCCTTTCTCTTCTTCACTTTGAAGCTCCCGAAACCCCGGATCTCGATGTTCTTCCCCTCCTTCATCGCACTAATCACGGTCGAGATGAACCCGTCCACAACGGCCTCGGTCTCTACCTTCGTCAGTCCGGTCGCAGTGGCAATCGTGTCCACAATATCAGCCTTTGTCAACGATGAACCTCCTCTGATGTGAGAAAAGAATCTTGCTGATCTTCAATTCGGACTGGTAAACCGGTAGGACAGAATCGGCCGGTCGAGAACCTCCTGCTTCAAATCCTTCACGCTTTCTCCCACCCCGCCGAGAAATCCATCCCAGATGCTCCTTCGCCGGACTTCCCTGACGAGCGACGGCTGACCCTTGATCCCCGCCAGCTCTGCTGCCAGAGTGACGGCATCCTCGTATGTCCCCAGCGTGTCGGCGAGTCCGTTCGCCACAGCCTGCTCCCCGGTGAAGACGCGGCCGTCGGCCAGACTCTTCGCCTGTTCCACAGTCATCTTCCTCTCCACCCGGACAACGTCGATGAACTGGCGGTGAACGTCGTCCATCAGCTGTTGAAAATACTGTTCGTCCTGCTCCGTCATCTTCCGCGTGGGTGAACCTGCGTCTTTCAACTTACCGCTCTTGATAGTCCTGACATCGATCCCCAGCTTGTTCAGGGCGTCATGGAGCTGCAGGATTTCTGAGATGACGCCGACGCTTCCTGTCAACGTTCCGCGGTTCGCCACCAGCTTCGAGGCACCGCACGCGACGTAGTATCCTCCGCTCGCCGCGAGTGATCCCATGGAGACGACCACCGGCTTCCCACCATCCCGGGTCTTTTTCACTTCTTCATACATTTCCTGGCTTGGAACCACTGCCCCGCCTGGAGAGTCAATGCGCAGGAGTAGAGCCTTGATTGAACGGTCTTCTCTATACTTCTTCACCTGCCGGACGAAATCCTCCGAGGAGGCGATCACTCCCTTGAGCTCAACGACGGCAATCTTCTCACCCGAGCCGCTGACGAATGTCTCCAGACGCCCCGAGGGAACATTGACGAAGGCCATGAGAAGGAGGATAAAGCCGAGGGTGAGTAACGCGAGGATGGCGAGGATTCCAAGGAACCACTTCGTCGATTTCGTCATGAAGTCGCCTCAGAAAACAGCTGTAAGTTATTGATTTATCATAGGATTATACTAAAGAAAGATCACAATGTCAAACCAAAAAAAGCCCCGCTTGCGTTCATGATCGCCATGACGCAAGCGGGGCCGATTGCCTGTTCCAGCAACCAGTCAGTTCACCGCGAGCGGGTCGAGCTCGAGCTCGCTCATTGATTGCTTCTTTGACTCCTCTTCGGAACGGAGCGCATGGTGGATGACCTCGCTCATCTCTTTGACGAAGTGGAACTGGATCGGATTCGCACCTTCGAGGGCAGATTTCGGGACCTCGTCCAGATCCAGCCGATTCCGCTCCGGGAGAAGGATGGTCTTGATCCCCGCCCGATGCGCAGCGAGGACTTTTTCCTTGACGCCGCCGATCGGGAGCACCGCGCCCCGAAGGGTTATCTCGCCTGTCATAGCCAGGTCGTTCCGGACAAGTCGGCCCGTAAGAAGCGATGTCAGCGCGGTCAGAATCGTCACGCCAGCCGATGGCCCGTCTTTCGGGACAGCGCCCGCCGGCACGTGGATGTGAATATCCAGCTCCGACCGGAAATCAGGCGGCAGGCCGAGCGCCTGCGCGTTTGAGGCGATAAAGCTGAGCGCCGCCTGCGCCGACTCCTTCATGACTTCGCCAAGTTGACCCGTCAAAATCAGGTTCCCCTTCCCCTTCATCTTCGTCGCTTCAATGAAGAGGATGTCGCCTCCCACGGGAGTCCACGCCATGCCAACGGCAATCCCCGGACGGTTGATCCGCTCGGCAACATCCTGAAAGAATTTCTGCTGCCCCAGATATTTGCTGAGGCCATCCTTTCTGATGACGGAGTTCTTTCCGCCGTTCTCGGCTACCTCGCGCGCCACACCGCGTGCTACGGTGGCGATCTGCCGCTCGAGGTTTCGAACACCCGCCTCACGCGTGTACGCCGCAATGACCGTCCGCAGCGCATCGTCTTCGAACTCGATCATTTCTTGCTTCAGACCATGCTCGGCGATTTGCTTCGGCACGAGGAACCGCTTGGCGATGTGGAGTTTCTCCTCCTCGATGTAACTCGGAATCTCGATGATTTCCATCCGGTCCCGCAGCGCCGGCGGAACAGTCTCCATCATGTTGGCCGTGGCGATGAACATGACTTTCGAGAGATCGAAGGGGATCTCCAGATAGTGATCGCTGAACGAGAAGTTCTGCTCCGGGTCGAGAACTTCGAGCAGCGCCGATGACGGGTCGCCCCGGAAATCCTGGCCGATTTTGTCAACCTCATCCAGCATAAAGACCGGATTGTTTGAACCCGCTTTCTTGAGTCCCTGGATGATACGTCCCGGCAGCGCGCCAATGTACGTCCTCCGGTGCCCGCGGATTTCTGCCTCATCGTGGACGCCGCCGAGGGAGACACGCACGAATTTCCGTCCGAGCGCGTTGGCGATCGACCGGCCCAGCGATGTCTTTCCGACGCCGGGCGGCCCGACAAAGGCAAGGATGGGCCCCCGCATGTCGTTCTTCAACTTACGAACCGCGAGATACTCGAGAATCCGTTTCTTCACCTTCTCGAGGCCGTAGTGGTCCTTCTCGAGAACTTCCCGTGCGCGGGCAATATCCAGGGTGTCCTCTGTACCGGTCCCCCAGGGAAGGTCGAGGATCCAGTCGAGATACGTTCGGCTGACCATATACTCCGCCGAAGCCTGATTCATTTGAGAGAGACGTTTCAGCTCCTTGTCTGCAACTTTGTGAGCTTCCTCCGGGAGCCGGGTGTCACTGATCCGTTTCCTGAGCTCGGTGAGCTCCACATTGCTGTCGTCCTCACCCAGCTCCTTCTTGATCGCTTTCATCTGCTCGCGAAGATAGTACTCTCGCTGGGTCTTGTTGATGCCGTCCTGGACTTCCGATTGAATCTTGCTGCCGAGCTCGAGTTTCTGGACCAGCTTGGTGAGCGCCAGCGTGATCAATTCAAGGCGCTTCCTCAAATCCAGGACCTCCAGAATCTGCTGCTTCTCCTCGACACCGACCGGAATCATGGAGGAGACCATATCGCCCACAGCTTCGGGGGATTCCATGTTCAAAATGATGGAGAGCTGCTCGTCGGTCAGATTTGGCGAGAGCTCGACGGCCTTTTTGAAGAGACCCTTGAGATTGGCCGCCATCGCTTCGATTTCCATCCCGCCTTCCGTGGCTTCCGTCACCTCGCGCACAACGGCCCTGAGGAAGGGCTCCGAATGAAGAATGGAGAACACCTGGACCCGGCGGAGACCCTGCGTAAGGACGCTCCGGGTGCCATCGGCAAGCGTGAAGACCTTCAGCACCTTCGCCAGCGTTCCGACCCAGTAGATATCCTTCTCGGTCGGCTTATCAACGGTCCCGTCGGTTTGGGCCACGATGACAAGGAGGCCATCCTCCTTGAGGGCCTCTTCCAGCACCTTGAGGCTGCTTTCGCGGCCGATGGAGAGCGGCATGACCTGATGGGGAAAGAAGACGGAATTGCGCAGCGGAAGGACCGCCATCGCCTGTGGAACTGAACCCTTACTCATACTTGGTATCCCTGTTTTGTCTTACGTTCGCTGCACACCGCCGCTCGACAGAAGAAAAAGGGGACGCCCGCAAGCATCCCACCACCCTGCGGGCGCCTCCCTGTCTTTCGTGACGGTCACCAGGTCCCCAAAGAGACCGGTTATTTCACCTTGACGTCAATCAGCTTCGGCTTCGCCTCTTCCGCCTTTGGAAGAAGAATGCTGAGGATGCCATCCCTGTAAGAAGCATCGATTTTCTCAGCCTTGACCGATGAGGGGAGCGTGAAGCTCCGCTGGAACGCGCCGTAGCTTCTCTCAACCCTGTGAATGCTCGATCCCTTGGATTCCTTCTCCTGCTTCTTCTCTCCACGGACGGTCAGAGTATTTTCCTGCATCGTGATCTTGACCTCCTCTTTGCTGACGCCGGGGAGTTCCATCTTCACGACAAATGAGTCGTCCTGTTCGGCGACATCGACCGCCGGAGTCCACGATGCTGCATCCAGCCCGGAATCCTCCTGGCCGGCTCCACGGAAGAAGCTGTCGAACATCCTGTTGATTTCCCTCTGCATATTCAAAATGTCAGAAGGAAATGGCGCCAGGTCATGGAGCGGGGTCCAACGTACGAGTGACATAGTGTGCACCTCCTTCCTGATAGGTATTAGTGAATGGTGATTTGTCTTGGTTTCAATTCTGCGCTCTTCAGGAGCTTTACCGTCAGCACGCCTTCTTCATAGCGGGCGTCGATGTTGTCCCGGTCGATTCCCTCACCGAGAGTGAATGCCCGGTGATACCCCGTGGTGCGAATTTCACGGTAGACCAGATTCGCGTTCTCTCCGTGTATTGGCTGAACCGATGCTTGTACCTCCAGGCAACCCTTTTCCAGAGTCACCGCAATGGAATCCTTCGCTGCGCCGGGGATCTCCAGGCTCACGACATAGGCGTCAGGAGTCTCGTAGATATCGGCCTCGGGCGTGACAACATTGCTCGGCAGGGTGTGCCATGCTACACGAGTCGACCCCCTTTCGCTAGCCGTCTTGACGGGTTCCTTCTGATTGGTCATGGTTTCTTCCTCCTCATTTCACCGTGATCTCGCGCGCCCGGGCCTCTTCCGCTTTCGGGAGAACGACCCTCAGACTACCATCCGT
>DAIUKN010000144.1:0-6719 GCA_036848195.1 Bacteroidota bacterium | reverse complement strand
GAGGACCGGATAGAGCGTTCCCTTTGTGCTCGCACGGGCGATAATGGCGGCAATAATGGTCGCCGCCGCCGCGAATCCGATGCTCCCCAGAATGATCGTAAGCGCAAAGATCGAGCCCGTGCGAATGACGAAACCGGCAATGAACAATGCATAGAGGGATACCGTGACGAGATTGAGCGCAGTCACCAGAACGAGATTGAAAAGGAGCTTTCCGAAGTAGACGGCGCTGCCCGGGCTGAGCAGCTGAAGCGTTGCTGCCGTGCTCCGCTCCTCCTCGGTGACAAACGTTCGGGAAAGCCCCGACATGGCCGCGAAAAAAATCACCACCCAGAGCATACCCGAGAGCGCGTCCGGCGGAGCCCCCTCGCTCCCCAGCGAAAAAAGGATGATCGCGATGGTGGTCACCACAAACATCCCGAGAGCGCTGATAGCGTAACGAGTCCGGAGCTCGGAGTGCCAGTCCTTGAGGAAAATGGCAATCACCGATCGGAGCCACTGCCGAACGCTAACGGCCCGCATTGAGATCGACGTGTTCGTCATACCCTTCAACGTCACTGAGATCATTGGTCGCCACGATCAGGATTCCGCCGTTCCGGTGTTCTGCCATGATCGCGCGAACAACCGTGATGCCGTCGGCATCGAGGTTGGACATTGGCTCATCGAGAATCAGAACGGGTGGCCGGTGGATCAGGGCGAAGGCGTATTTCACGCGCTGCTTCATGCCGGAGGAATATGTCCTGACCGGGTCATCTTTCCGCTGGAGAAGAGCAACCCGCTTCAGAAGATCATCAGCATAGTCCCGATCGAAAGGCATGCCACGAATGGCCATCGCGAATCTTAGATTCTCCGCCGCGGAAAACTCATCGTACATCTGGAGGTACGGAGAGACCATCCCGATTGCTGCCAGTCGATCGAACTCGTTCCTGGCTCCCGTCCCATCGATGGACACCGTTCCTCTCGTGGGCGTCAGCAGACCGGCGAGGAGCTTAACCAGGGTTGATTTCCCCGAGCCGTTCCTTCCGCTGATGAGCATCGTCCGCGCAGCTTCAAGCGCGAAAGAGATATTCTCGAAGATGATTCTCCGGTTGAATACCTTTGTCAGCCCGACTCCCCGTATGCTCGTTCGCGCAGTCATTTCCGCACCACGGCGATCTTCCCCTTCACCAGACGGTCACCATCCAGCGAGAGAACGAAAACGTAGACGCCTGAGGGGACAGCGGTACCGACGTTGTTCGTCCCATTCCACGTGAACACTTGTCGTTCGACGCCAAAAGACTGCACCGATGGAGAGGAGTAGACGAGGTCCATGCTGCTGGTAAATACCGAGAGCGTTCCCGTGACGCGTGACGATCCATCGATCGGGATTGAGACAACGGCGCGGCCGTCGGGGCTGAACGGATTTGGAAACGCGCTTCCCTCCCGTAGCGCCAGGAACCCGGCGTCCCGGTGAGCAGTCGATCCTACAATGAACCACGATGACCAGCGGAGTGGCGTGGTGACGTTGAGCTTGACATAAACGCCCGCATCGGTGAGCCTGTAGAGTGGATCCTTTTGCTCCACGCTTACGTCGTAGGCATAGGACTCCTGCGAAAATGTGCCGGCGAAGGCTCCCGACACGTCCACGTTTGAAACCGCGACAGTCAGGGTGTCTCGTTTGCTCGGTGTCGGCTGGAGCAACACCTGATGATACCGCGCAGCCAGCGGCTGCAGCGAGCCATCGATCATTGTGGACGGCGGCGTGAATTCGCGCGGAAGCTGCGCGATCTCGGGAAAAAGCCTCCCGTCAGGGTAGTACTTTACCGAATCGGTCCGGCTCCCGGTGAAAAAGTTCCAGAGGGTCCATTCCGCATACGCGGCCCCGAGACCGGAGCCGTATTCCGGCCGGCCCAACGCACGATCGATCGCCTCGAGCGGCCGGGCGACGGCAATCTGCTCCCACGTCCGCTTCATGGCCTCCCGCCCGAATCTCTTTTCGATGAACTTGCCCCAGATCCCGCGACTGTACATGATAAGATCATTTGCTGCAAAAGTCTGGTCCGGATTCCGGAAGTGGGACCAGGCGGCACGGAGATAGGAGAGGTAATCATCGACCCCAGGGTAGACCACATCTTCCATCCAAACAGACGTGATCTCATAGAAAAAGATGTCACTCGTCCAGTACCCGTAACAACCGATCTGGACCGCATGGTGGAATTCATGAGCTGCAGTCACCCTGAGCGCAGGGATCCCCTTGTTGCTGTCCGGTTGAACGAACGAAAAATCGTTGTCGATCGTAATGAAGGCCGTCGATGTGCCGCCATCCATCACGAACTGATCGGGAGTGGTGTACCCATAGGTGCTCCCCTCATCCATGATGTAGACATCAAGCTCGGGACCTCCTCCGAGCACGCCGTCGGCGGGGGGCGCCGGGTACCCGAGGCCGGTGGTCTCGAAAGCGTAGACGTAACCCATGACTGCGGCAACGGAATCAACAAAGACGCGGGCGGTCCCTTCAATTCTCTGGTGTGCGGCATTCAGCATTGCAGGGGTGTTCTGGCCTGTGGTGTCAAAATGGATCCTGATGCCCCCCGCCAGGACGCTCGTCTGCAGCTGAGGCCGGTCCATGAGTACTCGCAGTGCCGATTCGGATTGCACGCTCAGCGTACGGCGGTTTCGGAGCGCACGGGAAATTGCCGGCAACCCGCATTTGTCGCTCCCGCCCGATCGATAGCCCATTTCCGACGCGAGGAGTTGATACGCCGAAGGAGCCGCAGAGACGTTCTGCGGATTCTGCGCGAAGCCCGCGGAGAAAATGCCCGACAGGGCAAGACCGGCGCAGAAGGATCGAAGCATCACGGCCTCCCGTTCTGCAGGTGACGGAACGGTGCATGGAGCACTGAGACGGTTCCACGTTCCGCATCAGTGAGGACAAGGTCCGGCTCTCCCCCGACGCGTAACGCTTTGACGGCCATCGACGAGATGGACCCTGCACGACAGACCATGCGCGGTGGAGAGAATTGTCCCGACCCGAACCCGTACATCACGAGCACTGCGCCCTTCTCGGGGTCCAAAACGAGAAGATCCCGCCTGCCGTCGCCGTCGAGATCACGGACGATGACCGATTCTTCTCCCGCCGCACGAATCCCTTCCACCGTGGTGACCTGCCAGCCGGAGTCCGCCGGCCCTCCGGAGACTCCGATCGCAAGCGCATTCCGCGGCGGTCCCAAACCGAGGACAACATCGGTTGCACCCAAACCATCTCTCTCGGCAGAGAGAATGAACCGCGCGGCATTGACGGTATCGGACACGGTGAAGAGCGTCCGGAAACCCTTGTACGAAAAACTCTCGTTTCCCGGCGCGGTAGAGACGGTGACCTGACCAACCGAGCGATCCACGGTGGCAAAGACGAGGTCCGTGATCCCGGAACCTCGTAGATCGCCGGAGGAGAGATACCGGATTCGGTTCGGGAAGTCCGTCCGGAAGCTCTTTTCGAGGTACTGCCGGTTGCTGATCTGCTCGAACAGGGAGAAGGAAACCGATTTCGCGCCGGTATGCCGGACGAGGATCTTCAAGGCACCTGCGGAAGGGTTCCCTGCGGCCTGGAGGACATAGGGCTGACTGCCCGCCTGAATGGCCGTGAAACTACTCCGCGTCTTTTCTCTGTCGAGCCGCACGACCGCGATCTTGTCCGCACGAGGGTGCGACGTCACAACAATACCTCCGGGCGGATCCATTCCGGCTATGGTTCGTACCAGGGCAGGGAATTCAGGGACAGTGTAGCTCATCTGGCCGGACATCCTCCCATTGCCCCGGTTCAGAAAGACGGAGAGCGATGCGGAACCGGAGTTGGCGACGACAATGTCCGCGTGCCCGTCTCCGTCGACGTCGGTAAGACAGATCCCGTGAGGTGAATTTCCCGCCGCGTACTCTTCCGGCCAGAGGACCTTGCTGTGGCTCTCGGCGTTCCCCACAACGACCAACCGACGCTGCGACTGATCGACAAGGACCAGGTCGGGCAGTTTGTCGCCGTCGAGATCAGCCACTTTCCAGAGCCGTCCAGGAGCTCCGACCCCGTAGGCTACCGGCGGGGAGTAGTCGTTGGTGGTTGTCGCGAGTACACTCACCATCCCCTTGTCAGTGGAAGCCACCAGATCGGGGATGAGATCGGCATTCAAGTGCGCAAAGGAGACGGTGGCCGGCGCGCTCGGACAGCCAATGGATGCGTTTGGCACAAACTCGCCGGCGGCATTGCCGTCGAACACCGCGATTGTTTTCCGCTGCGGGAGAGCGACAGCGATCTTGATGAGTCGGCGGCGCCCCACCTCGGTGACTGCCAGGTCTGCAGGTTCGCCGTCCAGGTCCACCGTGACCTGCTCCGAGAAGACCCCTCTGCTGATCCCAAAGAAGACGACGAGCCGGTTGGAGAGCCAGTTGGACAGCAAGACATCCGCGATTCCGTCGCCGTTCACGTCCAAAACGACAAGACCGCTTGCAGAGATTTCCTGGAACAAGACGGGGCCCTGGACAAACGATCCCCCCCGAACGCCACGGAGCACGATCACGCCGGCAGTGGACTTGCCATAGAGCAGGAGATCCTTCCTGCCATCATTGTCGATGTCGGCGGTGAGAAGCCGCTGCACGCGGTTGGCGAGGGGTATCGACGTTTCCGTCAGGGAGGTTCCGTGCCTCTTGTATATCTGGACGGTTTCACCCTCCGGGCCAAGACCCACGAACTCATTCTCGCCGTCCCCGTCAACGTCGACGGAGACCATCTCGCGACATGGATGCATGAGTCGGGCTGAACCGATCTCGACAATTTTCCCGCTGTCGCTGAGGGAGTAGAAGTGCAGCGAGGGCGGACTCTCGGAGACCACGGCAATTTCCGGGCGCGGATGGCGCGGCGGGCCGGACAACGTCAGGCCGACGGGTGTGTACGGCAACGGAACGTCGATGCAGGGGCCAAGCGTTCCGAGCGATCGCTGGGAAGCGGAGATCTGAAACCAGAGAAGGTTCGCGTAGAAGAGGCTGAGGAAGAGCCTGCGCCGGGGTTCCCGCTGCAGTGAAGTGGCGAAATACAAAGTGGGAAAAATGGTCACCATGAACCTACCGTCACTCTGAACGCCGGCGCTGCAGCCGTAGCTGCCGGCGTTCCTGGGCCTCCACATAACGGCGCTTCTCGTCTCCCGTTTCCGGAATGACCGGCGGTACCGGAGTTGGCAGGCCATCGCCACCCAGCGCCACAAAAGTCAGATAGGCGTTGTTGGCCCGGCGAGAAGCCTCGGCCCCGTCGCCCTGCGCCGTCACAAGGACCCCGATCTCCATCGATGTTGTGAAGGCCCGATTGATGGATGCCTGGAGCGTCACGATCTCCCCCAGCCGGACGGGATAGTGGAAATTGAGTTCGTCCACGGACGCGGTCACGCAAACCCGGCCAGAATGCCGCTTCGCGCAGATAGCGGCTGCGATATCGATCCAGTGCATCAAGGTTCCGCCGAGGAGGTTGCCAAGCTGGTTGGTATCATTCGGGAGGACGAGTTGTGTCGTGATCACCTGCGACTCCCGAACCCGTTTGCCTTCCATCTATGCCTGTTCCTTTGCTGACGGTCCGGACTGTTGGGCGTACCATACCTTGCCTCGAGCGACAGCGGCCCCGGTTTTCTTCGTCCGCTGCAATTCCTTGTCGATCGACTTCTTCATCTCGTCGGCACGTCCGCGGAGGACACTATTGGGATACCGGTCGATAAACTTCTGAACCTCCGCGTCCGCATCTTTGTACCGGTTTCGTGACATGAGGATCTCGACCTTGCCGAGGGACGCTAGAGGAGCGTATTCCGTATCATGGTACTTTTCAATGACAGAATCGTAAGCAAGGAGTGCTGCCTTGTAATACTCCATCTTCGCGTACAGCAATCCCGATTCGTAAGCCTTCTTCGCCAGTCGGGTGTTCAGTTCTTTGATCTTCAGATCCGCATCCGCAGCGAGGGGATTTGCCGGATAGTACTCGACAAACGTCTGCAGTTCGTCGATGGCCTTCTTCGTGTATTGCTGGTCCAGCGCCGCCTTTGGCGCCATGCTGTAATACGAGAGCGCCAACTTGTACTGCGCCTCCGGCACCCGCGCACTGGCCGGGTAGCTCCGTTTCAGGACCGAGTATTCATACGCCGCGAGAAGGAACTCGCCCCTGTTGTACCGGCACTCGGCAAGATAGAACTGGGCATCGCTGGCAACGGCGCTTCCCTGATACTGAAGCGTCAGGACAGTGAACTCGCTGATCGCAGCAAGGTAATCCTGTTTGTCGAAGAGCTCCTTCGCTCGGGCGAATCGCTCCTCGGGCGTTGCGGCCGTTGAGGGGGCTGATGATCCGCAGCCGGCAAGAATCCCCACGAAGGACAGAACCACCAGAGCCTGAAATATTCTTACCATGCACGTTTCTCCGCTACTACTTCAGTTGACAACAATCGGATCCGGTCCGCAATTTCAGTGCGCTCCTCATCGTCCAGGGCAAACGTGGGCTGCAGCCCGCAGCGGACGGGGATGGGATGATATTCCATTATGCGCGTGCCGGCAGAATCCTTGACAACTTCCAGCGACAAGGCGTAGCTATGCTGGGTCCAATATCGCGCGGGCTGACGGAAGACAAAATTGCCGAGAGAGTGCACAACCAGCTTCCCTTCATGCGATTCGATTCCGTAAGGCACGTGCGGATGATGTCCGAGGAAGAGGTCCGCACCGGCGTCGAT
>DAIUKN010000143.1:0-6740 GCA_036848195.1 Bacteroidota bacterium | reverse complement strand
TGCACCCGCTGAAAATCAAAGCGGAGATGAACTCAGCGGAACGATCTCGATCTCGTCTACACAGCGACGCCTTGGGAATGGCACGTTCCGGTCTGTCTTGAGGCGATGATCAGTGGAAAACATGCTGCAACAGAGGTCCCTGCCGCAATGACGATCGATGACTGCTGGCAACTCGTCGAGACTTCAGAGAGCACGGGGAAGTACTGCATCATGATGGAGAACTGCAACTACGACGATGTCGAAATGGTGATACTGAATATGGTTCAGAAAGGGCTTCTCGGCGATCTGCTCCACGCGGAGTGCGGCTATCTCCATGACCTGCGTGCGGTGAAGCACGATCTGCAGGGGGAGGGTCTCTGGCGGAGGGCACACGCTATGAAACGGAACGGAGATCTCTATCCGACCCATGGACTCGGGCCCGTGGCCCAGTGCCTCAACATTAACCGCGGGAACGCGTTCGACTATCTCGTCTCGCGGGGAACTAAAACGAAAGGCCTCCATCGACACGCCGTCGACAAGTTTGGACCCGCGAGCGCACAAGCGAAAGAGGAATTCGTCCTCAGCGATGTCGTGACCACGTTGATCAGAACCATGAACGGTGAAACCGTGGTCCTCACGCACGACACCAGTTCGCCCCGCCCGTACAGCCGGAACATCCTGGTTCAGGGAACCAAGGGAATCGTCCGGAAATATCCTGAGGCGCAGATCTACGTCGAAGGAAGGAGCAAGGGGGACGCCTGGGAATCGTTTGATCCGTACATGAAGGAGTTCAGACATCCGGTCTGGGCTGAACTGGAAGAGCAGAGCAAAGGCGCTGGACACGGAGGCATGGATTTCGTCGAAGACTACCGGCTGATCGGCGCTCTCCTCCGTGGTGTCGAACCGGATATGGATGTGTATGATGCGGCCGCACTCAGTGTCATAACGGAGCTGAGCGGCCGATCGATTGCAAAAAACGGTGAGCCGATGAAGATCCCCGACTTCACCCGTGGTATGTGGAAAAACATGAGGGAATTACGTGTTATGGAGCGTCGCGGTTAAAGGGCGGAGGCCGGAATCCCATTTGATTCTCTGCCCGATCTGTGGCATATTTGTCTGTTAGAATGTCCGTTGGCATAGCCCCTCCAGAACAACTGTTGGAGGGGCTATGGCGTTTTTGACCACTATTCTCATGGATAGCGAAACGTTATGGCAACCCGGCGGGAGTTTCTGAAGACGGCGTCACTTGCGGGTGGCGCGGTAGTCCTGAGTGGACACACGCTGTGGGGAAAACCTCCGGCAGCGTCCTATTTCGCGGTGAACGATTTCGTTGAGAGTCATCCCGACGCCGTGTTCGTCCTTCGCACAAGCGTGGATGTGAAGACGAACGCCGCTGCCATCAAGGATGTTGGTTACCTGCTCGGGAAGACGCTGTTCGTTCCCAAATCGGATCCGTTGAATGCCTATCCGGTTTCGGGCAATGTGGCGTTCAAGCCGAATATTACTTCATGGTCGTGGGACAAACCGCCGACGGAACAGACGATGGGGATCCAGACGGATCCGTCGTTTGTCGAAGGTGTCGTGAAGAGTCTCCAGGATCTTTCGGTTCCGGTCACGCACATGTATATCCGCGAGGCGAATTATTTCGCACTGCAAACGGACGGTACGTGGTACGGCGACATGGCCCGGCGGACCGGCGTGAACCTCAAGGAATTCAAGACGCTGGCGCAGCTTTCACCGGCGGATGTCCAATGGGTCGACGTCCCGAACGGTGTCTGGTACAAAAAGATTCCTTATTACTGGCCGGTGAATGCCCCGGATACCTGCCTCATCAATATCGCGAAGTTCAAGTCCCATTCCATGGGCATGACGCTCTGTTCGAAGAACCTTCAAGGGACAAACGCCAGGCCGTATGTGGCGCATTGCTCGAAGTGGGGGACAGCCATGCGGGATGTGGACCCGGCCCATGTCATGGCGAACGCGTTTGCAGAGATCAAGGCCAACTACGACCGGCACAAGGCCGCAGGGATCCCGCGATGGGCGACGCTGGATGGGGATCCCGCCTCCGGTTCCGCGGGGGGCCTCTGGCAGGAGACTCATGCCTCCCGCTGCCTTGACAACAACAGTGTCCTTCAGCCTGCCATCAACATCATCGAAGGGGTCTACGGGCGCGAGGGGCCGATTGTATCGGGTCCGGCGGACAACGGCGGGTATGCCAGAGACATTATGACGAACATCGTGATGTTCGGGAAGAATGCCCGGCACGTCGATATCATCGGGACGTTTCTCTCAGGACACGAACCCGGGAATTTTGGCCTTTTACATCTCGCGCTAGAACGTGGCCTCTCCAGGTTTCTCAATCCGAGGGATATTCCTCTTTATGAATGGAAACTTGATGGAACCGCAACGCTGACTCCGCTGGAACAATTCCCCCGAATCCCGATAAGAACGCTCTACCTTCCGCAATCAGGGGAGGACACGTATCACCTCGTCAATCAGCCTTTCGACTATGCGGGGGTAACCGGGCTTACCGTGAAGCACGATAGGCCGGACGCGTTCGCGATAGAGCAGAATTTCCCCAACCCGTTCAATCCGTCCACATCGATTCAGTACACCATTCCGAAACCCGGAAACGTCAGGCTTGAAGTCTTTGATCTGACCGGTGAAGTGGTTGACGTTCTCGTCGACGGCGTCATGACGGCCGGCGATCATCTCCAGGTCTGGAATTCGGCCTCGAGGGCGTCGGGCACCTATTTTTACCGCCTCTCGTTCGACGGGGTCAGCAGAACGAAATCGATGATGCTCGTGAAATGAAAGGGCATTTCCCATGTCCCCCGAAGCATTGGATTTCTCCTACTCGGATTCTCCGGAGCCACACCGTGAGCGGACGAAGGGGCTCCTCAAGCAGCACCCGGAAGCCCGGGATCTCATCGGCCGCAATCCCTATTCGGTGCTGTTGATCGTCGCCGTCGTCGGGGTTCAGACCGCTCTGGCAATCCTCGCGAACGGGCAACCATGGTGGGTGATCCTCCTCGTCGCCTACGGGGTCGGTGCATTTGCCAATCACTGTCTCTTCGTCCTGATTCATGAGTGTGCCCATAACCTGCTTTTTCGAAACAAGGCGGCAAACATTCTCGCCGGGATTCTGGCGGACATGCCCAATGTCGTGCCGAGCTCCGTCTCCTTCCGGAGTTATCATCTCAAACATCATTCCTTCCAGGGGGACTATTACCTTGATGCAGATCTTGCGAGTCGCTGGGAGGCAAAGTTGATCGGCTCGAGTTTCATCGGCAAAGCACTCTGGCTTCTCTTCTTCCCGGTTTTCCAGGCACTGCGGCCCCCGCGGCTGAAAGAAATCAAGTTCGCGAACGCCTGGACGTTTCTGAACTGGATCGCAGTATTCGGATTCGACGCACTTCTTCTGATGTTTGTCGGTCCCATGGCTTTCCTGTATCTGGTTTTGTCGTTCGCCTTTTCGATCGGGCTCCACCCCCTCGGCGCACGCTGGATCCAGGAGCACTATCTGACTGCACCTCCGCAGGAAACCTACAGCTACTATGGCTTTCTCAACATTGTTGCGTTGAACGTCGGGTATCACAACGAACATCATGATCTCCCGTCCGTGCCCTGGAACCGGCTCCCCAGGCTGAAGGCGATCGCGCCGGAGTGGTACGATAGCCTGGTGTCGCACCGGTCATGGGTGAGGCTTTTCTGGCGGTTCCTGAGTGACCCGCACCTTTCCCTTTTCTCGAGGATGGTCCGTAAGAACAGGGGAGGGGTTGCGGTTCAGGTGGAGGTGTGAGGTACGGACATCGGTGAGCTGGACAAGTCGAGCCACTCGCTTTTCGGGCTGTTTTATGCGGCGGGCCCCGGGGGAGTGGCTCGTTTTTTGTGCCATTCCCCTACGGACGCCCGTCTCTTGATCGGCGGCGCGGTATTGAAACTGGGATCTGAATTCCGGAGGCACGATGGACTCTCGTTTGCGCGCGATGATCATCACAACAATCCTTGTGGGCCTCGTTTCAGGTTGCGGACCCAATGAGGCGACGGATCCCGCCCTTTCAAAGATCGGCCCGCCGCAGAACCTGAAATCGGTCTCCCTGAACAAGACCACCGTGGGTCTCAAATGGGATCCTCCGCCGGGAGCGTCGGATTCATCGTTTGCCGGCTATGCCGTACGGTACGGCAGCCGTACCGACACACTCGCCAAGGCATCGGTGACGTTTGCCGCCGATTCTCTTGCGGCAGGCGAGAGTTCTTTCATTGTCTCCGTGCGGATGGTAGACGGACGATCTGGCGACGGCGCTTCGGTTCGATGGGCCCCCGCCGATCGGTTCGCTTCCGCCATCACGCTGACTGAGTATACCCCCCTCGAGTCCTCGCGCCTCGCAGGCCTCAGGGCTGGTGGAAAGAGTACCGATCCTGCAGCGGTTGCCGTGAATCCGGCTACGGTCAATACCTTTGATTTCTATCTCTATGGCGGAGGATCCGCTCCGTCTGCTCTTCCGCTCTCGCTCTGGAGTGCCAGCCTGTTCTCCGGCGCGACGTACCGGAACACCATGTTCTCATCCGTGCAACAATCGTCTTCCACGCTCGACTACTACGCAGACGCGTTTCCGGCTTCGTCGACCTTCACGCTGACGTCGGTGCAAGTTGCCGACAACACGATCTATTACGCCAGGGTCGTTGGGGACAATGCGTCGGAGACCCACTATGTGCGGATTCTCGTCCAGGGAACCGCCGGAGGTTTTCCCGCACGGAGCGTCCGTGTGACCCTTTCGCTCCAGAGGGTGCCGGGTCTTCAGTACGCTGCAGCATGGGCTCTTCCTTGTGCGGAGGATCATGAGGCGATCGCGGGGATGTCCCTGATCCAGTAAGGCAGGATCACTGGCACCGCCTCTGAATTGCCCGTGCCCCGTTGACATTGGAAATGATCGTTGGCGGGGGATTCGCCGGCCGGGTCTCCGCGCACGGCCAGCCGTCTCTTAACAGCCGCACCTTTCCTCCCGGGTCCCGGAATCTTTCGCCGGGACTTTATTTGTTGATTTGGCTAATCGGATGAGTGATTCTTAGCCAAATTCTTCCTACATTTGCGACCGTATGACGAAATTTCCCCGACCCACCCTTACCCAATTCATCTTCCTCGGCATGGCCGTCGGCCTCCTTGCCGGGTGGCTTTTTCCGGATTTCGCCGTCACTCTCAGGCCGCTGAGCTTGATCTTCATCCGGCTGATCAAAAGCCTCATTGCTCCCCTGATTTTCGCCACACTGGTCGTTGGAATTGCCGGACACGGGAATATCCGGCAGGTGGGGCGGATGGGCATTAAGTCGCTCGTTTATTTCGAAGTGATCACAACACTTGCCCTCGTCGTCGGACTGATCGTGGTCAACGTTGTGAAGCCCGGCGTTGGGGTCAACCTTCAGAATGTCGCGCATACGCCCGACATCATCGCGAAGGAACAGTCAATTGGGGAGGTCATCACACACATCTTCCCGCAGAGCGTCGTGCAGGCGGCTGCGGAAGGAGAGGTCCTTCAGATCGTGGTCTTTGCAGTACTCTTCAGCCTCGGTCTCGCCGCGCTCACGCCGGAGAAACGTCAACCGATCCTGACCTTCTGCGATTCCCTTGCGGAGACGATGTTCAAGGTCACCGGCATCGTCATGAAATTCGCCCCGATCGGAGTTGGCGCGGCGATAGCGGTAACCGTCGGGCACCGTGGACTCTCCGTTCTGATCAACCTCGGTATGCTCATCCTGAGTCTGTACGCCGGCCTCGTTCTCTTCGCCCTTCTGGTTCTTGTCCCCGTGGCCTTCTTTGCAGGGATTCCGATCCGACGTTTCGTGAATGCGGTCAAGGAGCCGGCGCTGATTGCTTTTTCGACAACCAGCTCGGAGGCTGCCCTCCCCAAGGCGTTCCAGGCGATGGAGCAGCTTGGAGTTCCGCGCAAGATTGTCTCGTTCGTCCTTCCGACGGGCTACAGCTTCAACCTTGACGGGAGCACCCTTTATCTTTCGATGGCCTCGGTCTTTGTTGCCCAGGCCGCCGGAATTGAGATGCCTCTCGGAACCCAGATCCTCATGATGCTGACGCTCATGCTGACGAGCAAGGGCGTGGCAGGTGTGCCGCGCGCGGCGCTCGTGATTCTGTTTGGCACCCTCTCCTCATTCGGACTCCCGGTAGAAGGCGTTGCAGTCATTCTCGGTGTTGACGAGATCCTGGACATGGGGAGAACCACGATCAATGTCGTCGGGAACTGTCTGGCGACGGCTGTCATCGCGCGCTGGGAGGGTGAGTTCAAGCCGCAAAGCGTGATCGGCCAAGGCGTCGTCGACGGCGGCGTTGGATGATCCAGTCCCGCCCAAAGGATATCATCGTTGACGTGCCACACCAACTGGAAGACACCTGACCTATGGACATTGTTGCAGTGCTGCGCGGATTGCTCGGTCTCGTCATCGTCACCTCGCTTGCCTATCTGTTCTCCGGCAGCCGGAGAACCATCAACTGGCGGCTGGTACTGGTGGGAATCTTCTCCCAATTCGTCTTCGCGTTTCTGGTTCTGAAGACCGACATCGGGAGGGAGGTATTCTACGCCATCAGCCGACTCTTTGTCTTCCTTTTCAGCTTTGCGTCTGATGGCGCGCAGTTTGTCTTTGGACCTCTTGCGAAGGGTCCGGATGTTCAGGGAAGCATCGGCTTCATTTTTGCGTTTCAAGTCCTCCCGACGATCATCTTCTTCGCCTCTTTCATGGGGATCCTTTAT
>DAIUKN010000142.1:0-6745 GCA_036848195.1 Bacteroidota bacterium | reverse complement strand
CCAGAAAGCACTGCCATCTTTCCACACGGATTATTCTCAACGCATACAGTCACCTCTGGGAAGGACCGCGTCATGTCGCGGAATGGCTGGGGCTGGCGAAACGACAACTTCCGAAAAACTGGTTAACCGTAGAGGATATCTCGAACCTGTTGTATCTGGCGGACTTTGAAGTGATCCGCGGGTCACAGGAGATTCTGTGGCCATTCCGGACACCGCTGATCGATGGCATGTGCAACCGGTACCTCGTAAGAGTCCCTCCGTTCCGGTGGTTCGCAATGACGAATTTCATGGTCGCGCGGCCGCAGCCCAAACACCGCACCGGTGCCGAACCGGTGGTGACGGTCGTCGTCCCGGCCCGAAACGAAGCGGGAAATATCAAACACATCCTTGACCGGGTTCCTGAAATGGGCGGGGGAACGGAGTTGATCTTCGTAGAGGGGAACTCGAATGACGACACCTACGGGGTGATCCAGAGGGAAATTGCGAGTCGTCCGAACTGCAGCGCGAAACTTCTCAAGCAAACAGGCAACGGAAAGGGCGATGCGGTTCGACTCGGGTTTGCAATGGCGAAGGGCGATGTTCTTGGAATACTGGACGCGGATCTGACGGTCCCCCCCGAGGATCTGCCACGCTTTTTCGATGCGTGGAAGTCAGGAAAAGGCGATCTCGTCAACGGGGTCAGGCTTGTGTACCCGATGGAGCCGCGCGCCATGCGTTTCTTTAACTTGCTTGGCAACAAGTTCTTCAGCTTTGCATTCAGTTGGCTGCTCGGGCAGAAAATCAAGGACACGCTTTGCGGCACAAAATTTATCAGCCGGCGTGACTACGACATTATTTCGAAGAACCGTGGTTATTTCGGGGACCTCGACCCGTTTGGGGATTTCGATCTGATCTTCGGATCTGCGAAATACACACTCAAGATCGTCGACCTTCCGGTCCGTTACGGTGAGCGAACCTACGGCGATACCAATATTCGGCGGTGGAGCCATGGATGGCTTCTCCTGAAGATGCTTCTGCGGGCCATGCACAGACTGAAGTTCGTTTAAGCCGAAAGGCCCTGGGCATGACTCAACCATCCTCAAAGATTTCACCTTGACCATAAGCGGCGCGCCATCCGGAATCCGGAATGCGGATCGCATTGCAAGAGGCGTTCTGCTTCTTGTGTTGGTGTTACTCTGCGGCATTACCTGGGAAAAATGGGGCAACCTTACAATCGATTGTGGTCGGGAGATGTACATCCCCGCGGCGATAAGCCAGGGGAAGCGGCTCTACTTTGATCTCTGGTACCCCTACGGTCCCCTGATTCCGTACTGGAATGCTTTTCTATTCCGAATATTCGGGATTCACTTGTCGGTTCTTTATGCGACCGGAATCGCGATCGCTGCAATCATCACACTCACACTGTACTCGCTCAGCCGCATCTTTCTGCCCGTCTGGCTCGGTTTCACGGTGGGATTCGCATTCCTGGTCCGGGCATTTCACCATGATATTTTCAACTTCGTCCTCCCATATTCCTATCCCGCCGCCTACAGCGCGATGTTCTCAACGGTATTGCTTTGGATATTGGTAAAGGATTGTTTCGAGGAACGGCGGTGGCGCATGGTGGCGGCGGGGTGGATCGCCTGCCTGACACTGCTCACGAAGATCGAATTTGGCCTTTCTGCCTACGCCTTCGTTGCCTGCGCGATCGCGATTCGAGCCGCCAACGCCGGAACGGCAAGGAAGATCGTGCGGGACGCCGTCGCCTGCGCGCCTGGAATCCTGCTATGCACAGGAATTTACGGGGTGCTGGTAGGAAAGAGCAGTTTCTCATTCATCTTTGAGGAGAACATCCCGCTCTCTCCGAATTCGTATTTTGTCAGTGAGTTCGGGAAACGTTGGCTGCATCAAGTTGGTTTTACAACAGACCCGAATACCCTGATCATATCTTTATATATTGGCCTATCCTTTGCCGGCGCACTCCTTGTGGCTCTATGGTTTGCTTCTCTTACACGGGTGGCGCGACGCCTGTTGTTCGCGTTGGCGCTTGGGATTTGTGGCATGCACCTTGGGCTGCTGTTTGCCGGCAAGGTATCCGGTGTCGCGGCACCAAGAATTGTGATGCTGATCGCCCCCAGCCTCTTTTTTAACCCAGGTCTTCTATGGTTAGCGGTTGTCCTGTTCATTGTTTCGATGAAGAATTGGTGGCAATCCGGGCGAAGCCCTCAAGACTCGGCGGTTTCGATGCTAGCCATATCGACGCTGGCGTTCGGAGCACGCGTAATGACCGCGATGTTCCCGGAAGGATATTCGGTCTTTTATGGCACAACTGCATACCTGGCCTGGCTCGTGACCCTTTACACGCTCTCACGATACCTGCCGGTGCGACCGCCGGAGAAGGTTTGGATGGGTTTTGGATTCGTGTTGTGCTGCGGTCTTCTGGCGGTCATGGGACTTAATTTCACCGGGAACCGGCGGACATTTCTGATCCATTCACCGAGGGGGAGCATCTACACGGATCCATCGACCGGTGAAGGGTACAGCAAGGTGCTCGCATTTCTGGACACGGTTAAGTCCGGGTCTGAACCTTTTGTAACGTTGCCGGAGGACACCTCTCTGTATTATTTTTCGGCCACTTTGGCACCGAGCCGCTGGTACGTTCTCATCCCGGGAGTTCTCCCACCCGGCGATCTGACCTCAAAATACCTGGAAGAACTTGATAGAGTTCGAGTGAAATACGTGATTTTGTCAAACCGTGCCACACCGGAGTATGGAACACCGATCTTCGGAGCCGATTACAATCGGCCCATCTACGGATGGCTGGAGAAGAATTTCAGGGTAATCGCAAAGATTGGGAATTACGAGCGTGTCCCCTTTCCAGATCAGTGGGGCGCCCTCATCTATGAGCGCAAGTCCGTCGGGACTGGCGGCGCGGAACCCCTTCTGCAGTGATACATGCAAGGTTGTGGAACCGGCTCGGCTTACACGATACAAGATGCTGCCAGACTGCATTGACACGACGTCCACTCAAAAAAACCCTGCGCGCGATCGCATGGAAAGTTTCAATTCCACGATGAGCATGGGCGATCTCGTGCTCGGCACGAAGGCGGGTCGATTATCCCGTATCGCTGTCGCCTTCTTCATACGAACCTGATCCGCCATTCCCTCCCTTGGTTCCAGGTCTGCGTATTCAGTGCCTGGAAAAAATCAGGACCTGCGTAAGACAGACCTTCCGCAGGAAGGAAAACCTCTCCGCAGCCAGGTTGAGATAGCGGGCCAGGATAGGGATCTTCTTTGGGCAGAGGATTCTTCCATGGAATTCCACGAGCACGAACCCGTTCTCCACAGCGGTCTTCCGTAATTCCTCCGAGGGCAGCCATCGGTGTTCTCCTTCCGGCATCTTCATCCCCAATCGCTCCGCGAGGTGGAGGACGGGCGCCCAAATGGGGCTCACGCAAGTGATGATCAGTCGCGATCCGGCGTGGCATCCTCTCCGGACAGAGCGAAACATTGCTCCCACGTCAGACAAGTGCTCTACGACATCCGGAACGATCACATAATCGAATGTCTCTTGGGGGTCGAAAACCTCAGCGTCTGCGACGAGGAAAGTGAGATGGGGATACTTTGCCGCCGCGATGGATATCATTCCCGGGGAAATATCTACCCCCACCCCGCGGGAGGGTTTGAGGGTGGACAGGATGGTTCCCGTGCCGCACCCAATCTCCAGGACATTGGCCCCCTCCGGGACACATTCACGATAAATTCCCGCGAGGAGTTGGTAGTAATATGCCGACTTCTCCTTCCATCTGTCGTATTCCGCCGAGATGTCCTCGAAGTGTTTCCGGACGTTGTCTTTCAACAAGGCAACACGCGAAAAGGGGCCATGTCCGTATCCTTATGCCACACCGCGATGTTCTTCCTTGACCTGTTCCGATGGATCGTCCTCCTATATCCTACTGCAGGAGCCCTTCCAGAGTCTCCAAAGAACCACCAGATCTGGGGAGTTCGAGAAATCGATCGGTAATCCGCCTTCCGATCAGGGGAATTCCCGAATGAAAATGAAACCGAGATTGTCCAATCGTATTTTCAGGACCTGGTATAGACTCGCATTCTGAGAACAACGGGGTTCATTGTGCTCGATACAACAGGCAAATCGGGAAGTAGGGGCCCGATTGGATACGTTTGGAATACCTGGCGGCGAACTCACACTGCTTTCGGATGCAGTAGCCAGCCCGAGTCTCCCTGACCAGGGTAAGCTGAACAACCCACTCCGTTTCCTCGAGGTTCCTTTGCGCCGGTATACCCTGTACCCCACTCAAGCATATACGTCTAGGGCATGCTGAAATCCCGTTTGCCCCTTGTCGCGCTTGCCGGGTCCGTCGGCCTCTTCCTGGTCGTGGGCTGGCTGTCGCTTTCCACGGCCGAATTTGGGGAAACCCACGACGACGGGATTTATGCCGTCACGGGCCGGTCGCTTGGCGCAACCGGCGAGTACCGGATCATCAGCCTTCCGGGGGAGCCCTTCCAGCGGAAGTACCCCGTTGTCTTTCCCGCCATGCTTGCCGCCGTCTGGCGCATCGCGGGCGATTTCCCGGGCAACATCATCTGGCTGAAGTCGGTGTCGCTTCTGGCGGGAGCCGTTTTTCTCTGCCTGGCATACGGGCTGTTGCGCACCGTCGGTGCGAGCGGTTGGGTGGCCGCATTGATTATCGGCGCGGTTCTGCCGGCCACTGGGGCGCTGACGAACATCGTGATGTCGGAACTGGCGTATGGCGCCATCTCGATGGGGGCACTGTGGCTGCTGGAGCGGGCTGTCCGCGAGAACCCCTCTCCTGGCCTGGGGCTTGCCGCGGGCTTGTTGGCTGGCTTGGCCTGCCAGACGCGCACGGTGGGACTGGCGTTGGTCCTGGCAATGATCCTCGTGATGGCCCGGCAACGTAAGTGGCGAGTACTGGTATCTGGGATGGTGGGTGTGGGGCTCACCGTGGGAGTGTGCAGGTTGTGGCTGGGGCCGGCAAGCGAAGTGCCCCTCGCCTACGAAGTAAACTACTGCGGCTGGTTCCTCCACACCATCCACGACCTGGGCTGGCGCTTCGTCGTGGTCGTTCCACTGAAGAACCTGATTCTCTGTGCTTTGGTCGTGGGTCGGACGGCACTGCCCGAAATGTACGATTTCAGCCGCTCCGCGCCGAAGCAGTTCGCCGTCGTGGTGGCCGCGGTGCTGATCTGGTCGACTTTCATCCCCGGGTGGATCCGCCGGAGGCACGAAGCCTGGGCAATCTACCTGGCGTTCTATTTTGCAGTTCTCCTTGTATGGCCGTTTCCCCTGGGACCGAGATTTCTTGTGCCCGTATTGCCGCTGATCCTGTTGGCGATATGGGAGGGGTTCCAGCGCGCGCGGCCATCGGCACGGATGGTTCGCGTTACGGGGACGATCGCCGGCATGGTTGTCGTTGTGGCGGCGATCGCCAGCGGATATGTCCGCCTGACCAACGTACAGGTCAAACCGTCCCTTCACCGCTACGAATGGATCCGCGGTAACACCGCGCCCGGCGACGTGATCGCCTGCGTGCTCGACCCGAAATGCTATCTCTACACCGGCCGCAAGGCCGTCTCCATTGTCACGATCGCTGACGTGGCACCGTTCTACGGGCCGTTGGGAAAGTTCCAGATCCGCCCGGAAAAACTTGCCGAGATGGTTCGCACGTCGAACGCGGCGTATGTGATGGTGGAGCCATACCCTCCAGGGGAATTTCTGTCCGATCTCGCGCGCGAAGCCGTAGGCAAGTTGCAACTGGATAGCCCTGGCCAACTCGAAGAGGTCTGGCACGACGACTCGGAAGAAGCGACGATATACCGGGTCAGGGAGGTCAAGAGTGTGAAAGGTACTTCCTTAAGTCTTAGATAGCCATGCGCATCCTGTTGGTGCTCCTTGGGGAACTTGATTTCTCTTTCAGCGGTACTTGAGGATGCACCATATGGCCCGAACGCCGTCCTTCCAGTTGATCTTCTTCCCCTCGGCGTACGTTCGCCCGGAATAGCTGATGCCGACCTCGTAGATCCGGCATCCCATCCGCGCCACCTTGGACGTCACCTCCGGCTCGAAACCGAACCGGTCCTCCTCGATCCGTATGCTCCGGATCACATCCCCCCGGAACACCTTGTAGCAGGTTTCCATGTCCGTCAGGTTGATGTTCGTGAACATGTTGGAGAGGGTGGTCAGGAATCTGTTCCCCACGGAGTGCCAAAAATAAAGGACCCGTTTCGACTCGCCCCCCGCGAACCGGGAACCGTAGACGACGTCTGCCTTGCCGTCCATTATAGGCGCCAGGAGTTTGGGGTACTCCTGTGGGTCGTACTCCAGGTCTGCATCCTGTATGATGACGATGCTGCCGGTGGTCTCCGCAATCCCCGTCCTGAGGGCCGCTCCCTTCCCTCGATTCCGGTCGTGAAAGACGATCTTGAAAGCGTTTTGATCCTTATAGGTGGCCAGGACATCTCTTGTGCCGTCCGTGGAGGAATCGTCGACAATCACGATTTCCCTGCGTACGACATGGGGAAGATGAACCTCCTGTACCCGCTCGATGATTTCCTTGATGGTATTCACTTCATTAAAAACCGGTATGACAACCGAAAGGGTTTCCAACGGGTGCTCCTCTGTCATCTCACCCCCCACATGAAATATTTCCTTAAATACGTATCGGCGAAACCTAACCGGGATTTTAGTAGGAAGTTGTATATCAGACAATCATTGATATCTATCAAG
>DAIUKN010000141.1:0-6758 GCA_036848195.1 Bacteroidota bacterium | reverse complement strand
AAGGATGAGCGTGATGCCCGGAGGGTAGGCAAGCTTGCAGGAGGGCTCTTCCTGACTGTCCCCTTTGTCTTCGGCGTTCCGCCGCTCGTCGCGAAGGTGCTCTGGCCGGATCTTTTGCAAGTCGACTTTTTCAAACCCTATGCCAACAACAATCCTCAGGATCTTGTTTTCATTGCCCTCTGCCTCAAGTTGCTTCCCAACGGATTGATCGGGGTTTTCATCGCTGCGATGCTTGCTGCCACAATGAGCACCCTGAGCTCGGTCTACAACATGGTCTCCTCCATCCTCTCGCGCGACATCTATCAGGGATGGATCCGTCCCGAAACGACCGATCAGGGACTCCTGAAGGTGGGACGGATCTTCTCCGTTGTGCTCGGTCTGCTGGTTACCGTGATGGCTGCGATCTTCGTCAACAGCCAGTTCGGGATTTTCAATCTGATGCAGACATTCTTCACGCTCTTGAACATCCCTGTCGTTGTTCCGATCGCGTTTGGTCTGCTGATCCGGCGCCCGCCGAAGTGGGCGGCGGTCGGCGCGATTGTCTGGGGCCTGGTGATCGGATGGACGGTGCGGTATCGGCTGGGGTGGGACATCGGTCCACAGGTGTATCTGGCGTTCGTCATGAGCCTTGGCATCTTCGCGTCGTCGTACGGACTTGGAGTCCTGTACGCAAAGAAGCGCTGGCTTCTTGTGATGGTCTCCGCCGTCGTGGCGGTTCTCCTCACGGTTCTCTTCCTGGGCACCTTTGCCTTCCCGGCGGGCGATACGGAAAGAGCCGTTGCCGTGCTGATTGCCGTCCTGATGGGTGCGAGCCTGCTCCCGTTCGCCCGGCTCTTTTCGCGTGAGACGACGGAGGAGGGTGCAATGGTCGAGGCCTTTTTCAAGAAACTCGATACCCCGGTCGACGTCATGAAGGAGGTCTTTGGAGCCGGCCGGAAGCAGATCTCCACCTTCCCGCTGGTAGGAGGGACGACCATCGTCATGGGTCTCCTCATGTCCCTCATCTTCTTCACTGATGTCACCGGGGGGGAAGAGATCGTGCTCGGCACAATCATCTTCATCATGGTTCTCTTTGGCGGGTTGATGTGGTACTTCGGAAAGCGGTCTGAGATCCGCAGCGCAAACGAGTACCATGGACCGAAGGGGTGATAAAGCATTGCCGCGTTAAGCTTTAGCGTTATACTGCGGGACGCGTTGACTCTTGTGAAGGCCGATATTCTTTTGTATTTTTCAAGTATCACTAATAAAACAGCGTTTTATTAGTCGCACAACGCCACGAAGGGCCATGGACTATACAGTTCCGGCAATTCACCGCGCAGTACAGGTTCTCGAAATCCTTGCCGCATCCCATTCCGGCTTTTCCCTCGCAGACATTTCGCGGCAGACCGGCATTCCCAAGAGCTCGCTCTTCCGCATCCTGGCTGCGCTGGAACAACATGTGATCGTGGTCCAGGATCGGGAACGAAAGATCTTCAAGCTCGGGATGAAACTGCTCGAATGGGGGAACGCGGCGCTCGAGAAGATCGACGTGAAAACGATCGTCCAGCCGCACATCCGCCGCATGGCGCACGAGACCCTGGAGAGCTACTATCTGGCGGTTCTCGATGGCCATGAAGTGATCATCGTCGACCGGGCCGACACTCCCGAGATGTGGTCCGTCGTCGCGCGCCTCGGTGCGCGGTCACCGGTCCATGCGACTGCGTCGGGTCAGGTGCTGATTGCCGAACTCCCAGAGGAAGCGCTCAATCGGATCATCGAAAGAAGCGGCTTGAAGAGATTCACTCCAAAGACGATCACCAGTATCACGAAGTTGAAGAAACGACTCAGGCAGATCAAGCGCGATGGATACGCGGTCGCTGACGCGGAATATAAGTCCGATCTGTGTGCCATCGCCGTTCCAATACACGACCATAAGGGGGACGTGGTTGCGGCCCTTATGACGGGCATTCAATCGGAGCGGAAAAAGAAAAACGAGTCGATCGCCCGGATTGTCACCACGCTGAAGAAGGAGGCTGCGATGATTTCCCACGCCATCGGATACGTGGAGCCGAAAGCATGAATGCACAGAAGCCTCTTGCCCTTGGGATCGTCAGCGACGAGATCGCGCTGGACTTCCGCACGGCTCTCCGCCATGGACTCTCGTGGGGGGTGACCCGGTACGAAATTCGGTGTCTCAAGACCGGCCGCGTTCCCGACGTTGATCCCGCTGAATGGAAGGACCTTCTTGCCGCGGTGAAGGAGCATGGCATATCGGTCACAGCCCTGTCGCCAGGGATGTTCAAACATCCCCTGAGCAAACGCGCTGAACTCGAAAGCGAATTGACGGGTCTCCTCCCGCGGACCATTACCATGGCCGAGCAGTGCGGGGCGAAAATCATCATCGCATTCGGCTTTCAGCGAGAGAGAGGAGAACCGGCCTCCAATCACCCCCTCGCGGTGGATCTCTTCCGCCGGGCAGCCGGGATTGCCTCCCGCTCCGGCGTGAGAATCGCCATCGAGAATGAGCCCGGTTTTCACTGCGATACCGGGGTCAACACCCGCCGGATCATCGAGGAGGCAGGCTCTCCGGCGCTCGGCGCCAACTGGGATCCCTGCAATGCCTTCGGAACGGATGAAGTGCCGTACCCCGCGGGATACGATGCGATCAAACCGGTGATCATCAATGTGCACGCCAAGGATACCGCAGAAGGGTCTCTGATCCAGTGCGTTCCGATCGGCGAAGGAGTCATCGACTGGCGGGGTCAGATGAATGCGTTGATGCGCGACGGGATCGTCGACCACGTGACCATTGAAACCCACTGCCTCCCACTCATCGAACAATCTGCGAAAAACGTTCGTACGCTCCGCGCCATCATGGAGAACAACCCATGACCGTGCCGGCCGGGATGGGAAGAGTTCGGATCGGACAGGTGGGGGTCGCCAATCACGGGAATACCATCGTGAAGGCGATCCTGGCTGCAAAGAACCTTGAGCTCGTTGCCATTTACGACACGGACACCGATGCCTGCCGGCGGGTTGCTGATCGAACGGGGGCGCGGATCACGCGAGGGTTCGACCAGATGGTTCATGATCCCTCGATCGACGCGGTCGCACTTGTGACCCCCAGTCACCTCCATCACGAGGAGGTGTTGGAAGCAGCGGGCGCAGGGAAGCACGTTTTTGTTGAAAAGCCGATCGGGAACACCCTTCCTGAATCGTTCTCGATGATCGAGGCGATGAAAACAGCCGGCAAGGTGCTGATGGTGGGGCACAACACCCGCCGCAGGAGAGTATTCCGACGGGCAAAAGAGATTCTCGAGTCACAGACCCTTGGGAAGCTCGTTGCCATCGAGGCAAACCTTTCCCGGCCCGTCGGGATCCTCCCCGGCCTCCCTCCCTGGAAGGCTGATCCGACAAAATGCCCGCTCCTGCCCATGATGCAGCTCGGCATTCATTTCGTGGATACGATCGCGTACCTGGTTTCGCCCATCCGGCGCGTCAGCTGTATGGCCGCGAATGTCGCGATGCCGGGGGGTGTGTATGATTCCATCGTTGCATTGCTCATGCTTGAGTCTGGCATCCCGGCGGCCCTGACATGCTCCTACGTTTCCCCGGATGCCTATTTCCTCAGAATCTACGGAACAAAGGGCCTGTTGCACTGTTCCCCCCTTTCCCTCACACTCGAAACCACCGAGAACGGTCTGGTCACAGATACGCGCGTCGAGGAGTTCAAGGGAGAAGGGGCGGAGAGTTACGAATTGCAGATGCAGGAGTTCGGCGAATGTGTTCTGAACAACCGCTTCCCTGAAACAGGCGGCGAGGAAGGCCTCCGCGCTCTGGCGGTGATCGAAGCGATGGCACAGTCGGTCGCTACCTCCGCGGTCATCGATGTCCAATATCTCCTCCACTCCAATGACCACCACACGACGTGATTTTCTTCGGACGGCAGGGGGCGCCGCCGCAGGGATCTCCCTGTTCCCTCTGCTTCATGCAAATGCACCGGCCTTCGGCCAGGAGCTGGCGAAACGCAAGACCGGCCTATTCTTCGACGAGACCGATCTCCCGCGGATGCGCAAAGCGCTCACCCATCCCCATGTCGCTCCGTACTGGGACTCCTTGGTCAAAGCCGACCTGGCTGCGGACACAAAGTTCTTGCGCGATGAGGCGAAGCTCAATAACCACGCCAAGGACATGCTCCGGGTGCGGCAGATACTAGAGCGAACGGCGTTTGTGTATGCGGTCACAGCCGATGCGGCTCAGGGAGACGTTGCGCGCCGCGCCGTGGAGAAGATCCTTGCGTACCCCAAGTGGGACTATTTCCTCGAAGGGGGCGAGCAGGTGATCGGACTCCAACGGGCCCCGGAGGCAACCATCGCCATGGGAACCGCGCGTGAATGGCTGGAGCCGATCCTTAGTAAAGAAGCTGTCGCTGAGATGGAACGACAGATTGCCGAAAAGGGAGCGCCGGCGTGTTACAGGACGCTCTATGGGTTGAAGTACCCCGAACGCGTCCGCGGATGGGGCCTCGACCCTGAGGATGAGTACCCGTTGCGGTTCGACCTGAAACGATGGCCGCTCATTCTGAACTCGACCAATCTGAAGGTCATTCCGATTGCGGGACTCGGCCTGGCGGGCTGCCTCCTCCATGGCAAGCACCCGCAGGCAGAACAGTGGGTCAATCTGGCGATCCAAAGTGCCCAGGCGTTTTCCGTGATGTTTGGCCCCGATGGCTGCTATGACGAAGGGGTGGGTTATTGGGGCTACACCGCCCTTCACTTGACAATGCTCGTCGAGGTCGTTCGCCGGACGCTCGGAAAGGACCTGAGCGGTCTCATCAACTATCCGGGGACCGTTCGTTACGGACTCCGTATGGCGATGCCCACGGAGGGTCGTCCGGCCGATTGCGTGAACTTCGGTGATGCATGGTCCATGGGGGACGTCTCTGTGGCGGCGTGGACTGCTCGTCAGTTCAAGGATCCCATCGCGCAGTACGTCGCGACGCACGTTGGTGAGATCAGGAGTCACTTCTCCGTCATCTGGCTCGATTCTGACGCGCAGTCACAAGAACCGGGGACCGATCTTCTGGATGTCCGGTTCTCTAATGACTGGGTGGTCGGACGGAGCGGCTGGACATTGGCGGACGGGGTCGCGGCGCTCCGGAGTGGAGGGCCGGCCAATCACGAACATGCCGACCGGAACAGCGTCGTTTTCAAAGCCTACGGCGAGCGGATCTATCACGATCCATACAAAGCTGCCTACTCTTATACGGAACCGCACTGGCGTCTCCGCTTGACGGAATCGCATACTGCAGTCTTGATTGATGGCAAAGGGCATCAATATCACGACGGGCACGAGGGTACGAACGCGTCATGGGCGGAGGCGCGCGTGGTCGCATACCGGAGCTCAGACAGCGCCATGGTGGTCACGAGTGATGCAACCGATGCATACCGGCTGGTTAACGCGGATGTCGGATCAGTGCAGCGAACGCTAGTTTTTCTGAAACCGGATCTGGTGGCCCTCTTCGACCGGATCATCCTCAAGAGCAATCCGTTGCCTGTGCAGGTGCGGTTCCAGATCGACAACTCGGACGGAAAGGGGGCGGTCAAGGCGGAAGGCGCCTCGTTCGCTGTGCAGCGACCTCAGGCGGCGTCAGAGACGAGCGTCTTGGGCTCTGGTTCCGTTGCCGTTCGCACCGGAACACTGAACGTCCCGGCGGAGCATGGAGTCCATCCCTATGCCGAAGTTGTTTCCGCGCCATCGCGCGACCACGCGATCCTGACCGTCTGTGCCGCGCGACGCCCGGGAGATCCTCCTGCCTCGATCCGTACATCAAGGGTGCGAAACGAATTTCGCATCGAGGGCTCGCATCACGGGTCGAAGATTGCCGTCGTTATTGACATTGAAGGCGAGATCCCAAAAGTGACTATCGGCTGACCAACATGAGACCGTCCGACGCATACTTCGAGGAGGCCCTGCGGTACATTCCGTGGGGAACGCAGACAAACGCGAAGCGGCCGTATCCGTATTTCGAAGAGACGATGCCGAAGTTCATCGTCCGGGGCAAGGGCTGCCGGATATGGGATATGGAAGGAAAGGAATACATCGATTTTCGCCTGGCCCTTGGCCCTGTCACTCTCGGGTACTGTTACGACGAGGTTGATGATGCGGTGCGTGCCCAGATGGCAAAAGGTGTTCTTTTCAGCATGGCCAGTCCGATCGAACTGGAGCTCGCGAAGCGTGTCAGCGCCATGGTGCCGAATGCGGAGATGGTACGTTTCATGAAGACGGGCGAAGACGCCAACATGTGCAACGTCCGGATTGCCCGCGCATACACGAAACGCGATATGATCTTGATGAGCGGCTACCATGGTTACCCGGACTGGTTCTCGACCGAGGGAAGCCCCGCCAACGGTGTGCCTGAGATCTTGAGGGAATGCGTGAACGTCATTCCGTGGGGTAATTGCGCGGCCGCGGAAGAGCTGATCCGTCGCTACGGCGAACGGCTCGCCTGCGTCATCTCCATACCGTACGATTTCAACGAGGACACAGACGGAACGTACATCCGGCTTCTGAGAAAGCTGACGAAAGAGTACGGAATCCTGCTGGTTCTTGATGAGGTGCTGACAGGATTTCGGCTGGCTCCAGGGGGAGCGCAGCAGTACTACGGTGTTGACGCCGATCTTGCAGGGTATGCGAAAGCACTCGCCAACGGCTATCCCCTCTCGGTCTACTGCGGCAGACGTCAGTATATGGAAACGCTCTACACGATGAGAATGACG
>DAIUKN010000140.1:0-6774 GCA_036848195.1 Bacteroidota bacterium | reverse complement strand
CAATGTACACCTTTGCCGACAATCAGAAACTGCATAACCTCGTCACGGACTTTTTTGAGGCGGGAAAGGTGGTTGGAATCGTCTGTCACGCCACCTGTGTCCTTCTCAAGGCAAAGACGAAGGACGGAAAACTCCTGGTCGACGGAAAGACCTGGACTGGTTTTGCCGATAGCGAGGAGCAATTCTCAGACAACTTTGTAGGAAAGCAGATTCAGCCCTTCCGGATAGAGACTGAGGCAAAGAAGATCCCGAACTCGAACTTCATCACAGGCGGCATGTTCAAGCCATTTGCTGTCCGCGATGGTCATCTGATCACAGGACAGCAGCAATACAGCGGTGCTGCCGCTGCGCGTCTGGTCATCGAGGCATTGGGCGTCTAGCCGTCCACAGCAAAGGAGAAATGTCATGACCAACACCTCGGGGCCGCGTCTACCCGGCCCCGCCCGACTCGAAGCCTTCAGCGACGGAGTGCTGGCGATCGTTATCACGCTGCTCGTTCTGGAAATCAAAGTCCCCCCTCTTCTGTCTCCGGCAAGTTCCGGTGAGGCATTGGATAGCCTCGTTCGACTGGGGCCGAAGTTTCTCGGATACATCCTTAGCTTCCTGTTTATCGCAGTTTTTTGGATCAATCACCACAGATTCTTCCAGCTCATCGCGCAGGTTGAGAGCGGGCTGCTCTGGCTCAACATGTTGCTCCTCCTTGCGATGTCCTTCATTCCATTCCCGACCGGCTTCATTGGGGAGTATCCCTGGAACGGAACCGCGCTTGCACTGTTTGCCGTAGCCTTGATGGTGGCAGCCATTTCTTTCCACCTGATGTGGCGCCGCGCAAGAACAGCGGGCCTGTTCCACGTCCACGTGGAGGGCGAAGTGGTCCGGCGCGCCATCAACCGCGGAGTTCTAGGTCCCGTCCTTTACGCTCTGGCCGCTGCGCTGGCCTTCGTGGTTCCACTCGGCTCCTGGCTTCTGTTCGTTGTCGTCCCGCTGTACTATGCGATCCCCCGTCGGACACTAGATTCACCCAAGGGGGCCGGGAAAACAAAGTCTATCAGCTGACTGCGGGCAAGTTCGTTGAGATCAGGAGGATGATGCTTGAAGATAGTATCACCTGATACCAGCTTACAGAGAAGTTGCCGAACCCCTCGATGAAACAAAGGAGGAATCCTACCGTGCATTGAAGGGTTCCGCCTCGAAGGCCTGGCGGTACATGGAAATGGTATGGCAGGTGGGAAGAGGGGTAGTACGATTTGGGGTTTGGAGCTTTCCCGGAAATTGTTGAAAGAAACTCCCTCTGACACTATACCGTAATAGCCCGCCGGCTCCTTGGGTGAGCCCGTTCTTTGTAACGTCTCCCCGCCCGGCCTGCCGCCTCCCTCTCCCCCCCTCTCTTAGTGCAATCTTTTAGACTTCAAAATCATTGATTCATAGTCATTTGCGTGCCATTCTCTCTTGATGGGAACTTATTTGAAGTATGAATGGTTTGAACTAGAAAGGTATAAGAATAAACTATCTGGGCGGAAACATCGTTCATGAGGACAACCGAACAATACGGAAGGAAAGCTGATCTGGCTCTCACCATGTGGGTGAAGCTCGCAAGGGCGAGCACGACGTTCGGCCGCCTGACCGGAAAAGACATTGAGCGGCACGGTCTGACGCAGCCGCAGTTTGGCGTGCTGGAGATGCTCGGGCACCTCGGTCCTCTGACGACCGGCGACATCGGAAAACGAATGCTTGTCACCGGAGGGTGTGTCACCGTCATACTCGACAACCTCGAGAAAGACGGACTGATCGAGCGCATACGCAGCAGCGAAGATCGACGCGTCGTTACAGTGAAGCTTACGTCGAAGGGCGAATCCACCTTCAAATCGATTTTCCGAAAACACGCTCACCGGGTGGCGGAACTGGCTTCCGTCCTCTCAGAGGAAGAACAGATCCAACTTTCGACGCTGCTCAAGAAACTTGGTCTATCACTCAAGGATAAGCAATGAAACCTCAAGCCGAAGTAATCCTTGCAGCACATGTTCCTGACAGGCAGGATGTGCAAGCTCCCATTCATGAACTTATTGCGAACCGATGGAGCCCACGGGCTTTTTCCGATCAACCGATAGAATCAGAGAAGCTCCTCAGCCTGTTCGAGGCCGCCCGATGGTCTCCGTCGTCGGCGAACGAGCAACCCTGGCGCTTCATTCTCGCTACAAAGGACAACTCGCAGGCATTCTCCGCTCTCGCTGAATCGCTGATGGAAGGCAACCGCCGATGGGCGGAACGTGCCCCCATGCTCGTCCTCGCCCTGGCCCAGACAACGTACGCCAGGACAGGAAGACAGTACAAGCATTCGTGGTACGATGTCGGGCAATCGGTGGCAATTCTGTCGATGCAGGCAACGGCTCTCGGTCTTGCCGTCCACCAGATCGGGGGCTTTGACGCAGAAAAGGCTCGGCAGCTTCTATCAATCCCCGAAGGATTTGAACCGGTCGTTGTGTTTGCTGTCGGCTATCCAGACGATCCGGCGGATCTGCCGGAAGATTTGAGGAAACGCGAACAGGCGCCGCGCTCGAGGAAGCCGCTGCAGACCTTTGTTTACTCCGGGGAATGGGGAAAACCCTCTACACATATTCAGACCAGGGATTCTCTACTCACACAACCATCCACAAACTAGAAGGCCATGGACCATGGAATCCACTGTTTTCCTGATCGGGCGCATGTTACTCGGCGGCTATTTTCTCTTCAACGCCGTCAATCATTTTACCAGGATCAATATGATGGCAGGGTATGCGCAATCGAAGGGTGTGCCGTCCGCAAAAGCGGCTGTCGGTTTCAGCGGAGTGTTGCTGCTGATCGGCGGTCTTAGTATTCTTCTTGGCGTCTATCCGACGGTTGGAATAGCAGCACTTGCGCTGTTTCTCATTCCCGTCACATTCACGATACACTCGTTCTGGAAGATCCAGGATCCCATGGCAAAGATGGGTGAGACGGTGAATTTTACGAAGAACATGGCATTGCTCGGGGCTGCGTTGACCCTGCTTGCCATTCCTCAGCCCTGGGCGGTGAGCCTGTTCTAACAACAGATGTCTGAACCCACGAAGTCAAACGAGAGAGAGACCCCATGGCCCAATTTATGATCGACATTTCGCTCCCTACCGATCCGGACGAAGAGTTCTTCTCGCTGGTCCCCCACCAGCGGGCCCATATCGACAAACTGCTGGATCAGCGGGTGGTGATGGGATATTCTCTCTCCTTTGACCGTTCAAGACTCTGGATTGCCTTAAACGCCCGGAACGAGCAGGATGCGGTCAAGATTCTCTCAGCCTTCCCGATGTTCAGGTATTTCGAGCCTACGATCCACCCCTTGATGTTTCACAACACATCCGTGATGTCGTTTAATAGAGTGTCAATGAACTGACGAAGGGGAAGACGGACGTAGAGAGCCATCCGGGAGCTGCGCGGCCCGGACAAGTCGCACGAACTGATTTCCCGGGAAATCTCAAAGATCAGGCCCGGTACCCCGTCTTGTCAATTGTCCTGACAGGGAAGAACGAGCGTCAGACTGGCACGACAACCGTCCCCTGAACACAGGAATTCGAGCCGTCACCTTGACTCTTGTTTTCCCGAGTTCCTTCCTCCATTCAACTCCACCTGCTGACCAAGGAGATCACATACCTTCAGCGTGACAATTGATCTTCTCGATAATTCGGATGTGATGGCAGAGATTGGGTTGAAGGGCCTCCCGGGATCGTGGCTCGGCACCACATGTCGTGGTGTACCCGCCTGGCGCTCCCGTGTGCACATCTCTGAATGGGACACCGCAGAGCGATGGTCCCGCTCCGCCGGTCTGGGCAACCCGCATAGTCCCGCCGAGAGTGGTGCAGAGAATTGCTGCGGTCAGGCAACTTTGCGTTGCGGCAGCAAGAAATACCCGAAACCAAGAGCGAAGAAGAGGTAGATGGCCACAATACCCCACCCGAGCAGATTCAGGCCGCCCGAAAGTTGAATCGGCAGCATCGCAACAAATGCGATCGCATCATACACGAACAGGTCCCAAACGATTGCCCGTCGCGCCACCGATGCTTCGGCGTTTCTGGCAATCCACGTAAGCATGAAATTGCCCAGCAGCGCCGCGCCGTATTCCCTCGCAGTGATAGCGGCTCCTGGCCCGAATGAGCTGCCCAATAGCGTCAGCAAGGGGTCAGGAAATAGCAGCAGAAGCGGGCCAAAACCCAGGCATACAACTGCCTTGATTACCATGAGAGTCTTGAAATTCATTGCGATTCTCCTTTCAACTGGGAGACGCTTCGGTGTTTGTTTGGACCAATGCTCGACGGCGAAGCTTCCGGCAGGCACGGGCAACGTTGCCTGGACGCTGGACAAAGTGAAAGCAGAAGACAGTTGGCGTAGACTCCTTTTTCAACCGCCAGGTACTCGGGTGCTGACTTGAAGCGGAGGTCGTCGGGTAGGACGGTAGACTTGGCGGCCGGCTGACCATTCGACTCAGTCACTCTGCTCCCTCGCCCGGCGCCCCCTTGCAGCGATTACACTATCGTAGTCAGAGCAGGCGTCGGTGTGGCGGAAACATAGCCCAAGAAATCGATATCCGCAATCCCATGAACATGGGATGCCGCTGTAGCAGGATTAAGCACAATTGGTTGCGATGCCGAGAAGAGTACAATACGATTTCGGTTCAAGACACGTGCCGGAGGCCAATTGCGTCTCGGGAACCCCGGCCAATCTCAACCTGTCCACGCGTGGGCCGGCAAAAAGGGCGACGCTGACTATGCCCTCAGAATATACCCGAATATCGTGGCACAGGCGGAAGTAAGAATCGGCTCCCCGGGAAGAGCCCGGTAGTGCTTATGACAGGTGCAACATGAGTTCGTCCTTCACGGGGCTAATCCTCCCCAGAATTGACTTTCTCCCCCCGAGAGGCTAGCTTGTTCTACCAAGCGGGAATCTTGAGAGAGGAGACACCGGATGAAGCCCGGCAAACGACTCACGCGAGAGCAGCGGGAATTCTTCGAATCGAACGGATACCTCCACGGCCTGCAGCCGGTCTTCACCCCCGAAGAAGTTCAGACTCTCAAGACAGGCCTGAACGAATTGATGAAGCTGCTCAAGCCCGGGGAGAGTTCAAAGGAAATACGGGAGTGGCACGAAAGCAGCCGCTTTCTGTATGATATCTGCATGAACCCGGTAATCTTGGACTACGTTGAGGACCTCCTCGGACCGGATTTCTACCTCTGGGGATCCAATTTCTTCATCAAGGAACCGCATAGCTCTTCGACGGTGGGCTGGCATCAGGATGCCTACTACTGGCCGCTGGATCCCCATGAGTCCCTCACGGTATGGCTTGCCTTCGACGACAGCACGGTGGAAAACGGAGCCATGGAAGTGATCCCGGGATCGCACAGGGCAGGCCTGCTTAAGCACATTCGAACTGGCGAAACCGATTCTGTTCTCACACTCGAATGCGAACGGGGTCAATTCAGGGAAGACACGAGAGTATCGGCCACATTGCGGTCCGGAGAGGTCTCCATCCATGACGACAAGCTTGTCCATGGGTCACCGGCCAACCATTCCCCTCGTCGGCGTGCGGGCCTGACCATCCGATACTCCCGAACAAACGTGAAGTGCGATCTTTCCATCAACCCACACTTCAAAGCGTATCTCTGTCGCGGCGTGGACAAGTTCCAGCACAACCCGAAGGGAACCGTCCCCACACAGATCTACGCGCGCCTCGACAGAACACACGTCAGTGTTGAGGAAGCCGGAAAGGAAGCCGAAAAAAAACTCGGACTGGCCCGATAGGGAATTCCGGGGAGGGGGTTTCGAAGAGAGAGGAAGAGAGGCCCTTCACTCAACCGGTGTACGCTTGGGCCCAACATGGGCTTCGGAAACGGGAGTCCAAGTAGTGCCCGTGCCGCGGCCCCTGCCTGTCCAGCGAGATCGCTTCAGGCGCGTGACCACGGAGTGCTCGTAAAACGGAAAAGGCCCGGTGATGAATGCCGGGCCTTCGCTTTGCCTCAAGAGATGACAGTCACCGTACAAGCAAGAGTTTTTTGGACTCAACATAGAGACCGGCTTGCATTCTGTAGAAGTACACGCCGCTCGATAGCGCCGAGCCATCGAACCTGACCTCGTGGTACCCTGCTTCCTTCTCTCCCTGGACAAGAATGGCGACCTGCTGGCCCAAAGTGTTGTACACCATCAGTGAAACGTGAGACCGGTGTGGCAAGCCGTAGCGAATCGTCGTGTGCGGGTTGAAGGGGTTTGGGTAGTTCTGCTCCAACTGGCATCTCAATGGTCGGAGTGATTGCAGATCCCCGACGGCGACGACTGGCGTATTGGTCTTGAACAATGCCCCCGAGTCGCTGATCGCATACAGGTTGCCGCCGGGCCCCAGGACCAGGTCTTTCAGGCGGAGGTCATTCATCCCGCCTGCCGCAGCAGTCCATGGAGTGCTCCCCGTTGTGGTCACAAAGACTCCGTTCTTTTCCGTGGCAGCGTACAATTGATCCTGCGCCGTCAGCACAATGGCATTGACCGCGAGCCCCTCTATTCCCGCTGTCTTGCGCTGCCAGAGCTGTCCATTGTTGGTCGATACATAGACGCCGCTATCCCGTGCAGCCACAGCAAGAGTTTGTCCGGACAGAGTGATATCAATCACTTTCAGCGCACTGCCTGACACGCTCACCGGTACCCACGTAACACTGTCGAGGCGATACAACCCGTCTTCAGTACCGACAAAAGTCCGGCCATCCGTACCGGCCCAAAGTGTGT
>DAIUKN010000139.1:0-6836 GCA_036848195.1 Bacteroidota bacterium | reverse complement strand
TGTTGACCCGCTCGCTCCTGGTACGCCGGTTCCCCCATCGAGAGACCTGACACCGACAGCCCATGTACGGGCGATGATCGTCGATGTTCCGAAGAACACGCCGAACGAGATCATCGTCGGGCTGAATGACCGCCGTCCGGATCTCCACGACGCGTACCGGCTGAACATCGTCACCGGCGAACGCGTGCTGCTTCGAAAGAACGACGACAATATCGCCGGATGGGTAACGGATTTGACCGGCGCGTTGCGGCTCGGTATTCGCCAAACCTCCAGCGGGGGGACGGAAATTCTCCGGCTGGACAACGAAGCTCTCTCCACCATCTACTCCGTGAGTGCTGATGAAACGTGCTCGCCGGTCCGGTTCACGCCGGACGGGAAGAAGTTCTATCTGCAGACGGACAAGGGCGCCATTGACAAGTCTCAGCTGGAGCTTTTCGATCTGACGACGGGGCTAACAACCCTTGTTGAGAAAGACCCGAAGAACGAGGTGGATTTCGGGAACGCCCTCTTTTCAGACGTGACAGACGAACTGTTGGCGACATGGTATGTGGGTGATCGCGTGCGCGTGTATCCAAAACAGAAGCAGTTCGGGGAAGATTACGCGAGGATGATCCGGGCGCTTCCCGAGGGAGAAGTGTCAATCGGCAACATGACCTCCGATGAGAGTGTCTGGATGGTTGCGGTCTACAGCGATATGGACCCCGGATCGCGGTATCTCTACCATCGTAAGACCGGCACAGCGGAGCTCCTCTATCGCTCTCGCCCAAACCTGCCGGTGAAGTATCTCGCGGCCGTGAAGCCGGTGAGGTATCCCGCCCGCGACGGAATGACGATCCCCGCGTATCTGGCCGCACCGCGGGGTGTACCCACACAGAATCTCCCCACCGTGATGCTGATTCACGGCGGACCATGGGGGCGCGTCACATGGGGATACGACCCGGAAGCACAATTCCTGGCAAACCGTGGATATGCGGTGCTCATCCCGAACTTCCGGGGTTCCACCGGGTACGGAAAGAAGTTTCTCAATGCAGGGAACAAGCAATGGGGAACCGGAGGGATGCAGCACGACATCAGTGACGGTGTGCAGTGGCTGGTCAAGCAGGGGATCGCCGATCCGAAACGGGTGGCGATTTACGGAGGATCGTACGGCGGATACGCTACACTGGCGGGGCTTGCGTTTACGCCCGATCTCTATGCTGCCGGTGTTTCCTATGTGGGTCCGTCAAACATTATCACGTTGCTGAAGTCCATTCCGCCGTACTGGGCCCCGATGAAGAAATTGTTCGCCGTCCGTGTTGGGGACATTGACGATGCGGCAGACCTCAAGATGCTCGAATCGCAGTCGCCACTGAACGCTGCCAGAAATATCAAGGCCCCGCTCCTGGTGGTACAGGGAGCAAACGATCCGCGCGTGAAGAAGGCAGAGTCGGATCAGATCGTGGTAGCATTGCGTGACCTGGGGAGGACGGTTGAGTACATGGTCGCGCCGGACGAGGGGCATGGCTTTGCCGGTCGCGACAATAGACTGGCCATGTACACTGCACTGGAACGTTTCCTCGGGAAACACATCGGCGGACGGTTCCAGGAATCGATCCCCCCGGAGATTCGGAAAAAAATCGATGTGCTGACCGTCGACGTTAAGACCGTCACCATGCCCGAACGGCTTCCGGTCAGTCAGACCGCGCCCGCAGCTGTTTTCCAGGCTTCAAAGATGAAACCGGACCGGCTCACCTATACCTCGACGTTTGCAGCCATGGGACAGAAGATGACCATGGTCACCTCGCGCGCGATTACCGCCATCAACCAGGGTGGAAAGGGAATCTGGCGCATTGTGGATGCTACATCCGGTGCGATGGGATCGGCCACAGATACGGTTGACGTTGACGCGGCCTCCCTTGTGACGATTCACCGTGCTGCACAACAGGGCCCCGGGGGCATGGTTCTGGATTTTTCGCCCGCGGGCGTGAAGGGCAAAGTCTCCGGCTCCGGTATGGAGATGCCGATTGAGGCAAAATCCTCGGGACCTGTTGTCTCGGACGGCCCAGGCCTCGAAGTACCCCTCTGTACGCTCCCTTTAGAGGAAGGCTACCGGGCAACGGTCAATGTGTTTGATTTTGGTACACGCACGGTGCGAGCCATGACCCTTGCAGTGTCAGGAACGGAAAACGTGACGACACCGGCGGGATCATGGAATGCTTTCGTCGTTGATGTACTCCCGACGGATGGTGAGAGCGGAGCGATGAAGTTCTGGGTCTCCCGCGAGAAGCCGCGCGTCGTGAAGAGCGAATCAGAAATTCCGGCTTCCATGGGAGGTGGCAGAGTTACGACTGAGCTGACGAAGTAAGGGTGATGCGATGGCGAAATTTCTTCTCTGGCTGATCCTGCTGATCGTTTGCTGGCCTCTTGCGCTGCTCGCGTTGATCCTCTACCCTATTGTCTGGGTTCTGATGCTTCCGTTCCGGCTGCTGGGGATCACGGTGAGCGCGCTGTTCCGGTTTCTGAAAGCATTGCTGATGCTGCCGGCACGAGTGATGAGGGGACCGAAAGCAGTGTGACGCCGGACGGGGTGGCGTTGGTGAGGGAACGGAGAGCGGGTTGAGGTTCGACGCGGAGCCGCGGAGCGCTGCCTTATCGTTTCTTCGTGTTTCGCTTCTGATCGGATGTCAGCTTCCTGACCCGCTCCTTCTCGATTGCCTGGGCACGCGTGTCGTAGCTCCGTGACTGGCGCTCGATCTCGCGTTGCAGTTTCAGGTAGCCGGCGTACCGCCCCCGGTCCAGAGTCCCCTCCTCAATGGCTTTGCGAACGGCACAGCCGGGTTCCTTGTCGTGGCGGCAATCCCGGAACCGGCACGTTGTGGCGAGGCTCTCGATATCCTCAAACGCTTCCTCAATCCCCTCTTCGCCTTCCCAGAGCTGAAGTTCCCTCATCCCGGGTGTATCGATAAGGATTCCGCCGGAGGGCAACACCACCATCTCGCGGTACGACGTTGTGTGTCTTCCCTTGCCGTCATACTCGCGTACCGTCCGGGTCTTCAGCTTCTCCCGTCCGAGGAGGCGGTTGATGATCGTGGACTTTCCGACGCCGGAGGGCCCGAGAAACGCGCCGGTGACCCCGACGCCAAGGGAGTTGCGAACGGGCTCCAGTCCCTCGCTGCGCGCCGCGCTCATGACGTACACGGGCACCTGAGCTACCACCGCGCGGACATCGCTCACCAGGCGTGAGAGGTCGGCACAAAGGTCTGATTTGTTCAAGACCACTGCCGGCTGGGCTCCGCTGCCGGCGGCCAGGACCAGGTATCGCTCCAGCCGGCGCAGGTTGAATGTTGCATCGAGGGCGTTGACAAGAAACACCAAATCGATGTTCGCGGCCACCGTCTGCTCCACACGCTCTCTGCCGACCGCCTTGCGAGAGAACTTGCTCTTTCTCGGCAGGACGTGAACGATCGTTGCTGTCTGCTCGCCCGGCGTCGGACGCAGCGCCACCCAGTCACCTACTCCGGGAACGTCTTCTTCCCCGCGGGCCTCGAACCGCAGTTTGCCGCCGAGGGAAGCACGCAGTTCTTCCTCTCCTGTGGCGGCAAAGAAATGGGTCTTCTGTTCGATGGTGATTCTTGCGGGGATGAGCCCCTCTTTTTCATACGGCGTGAAGTGGCTCGCGAAGAACGGATTCCAACCGAGGCGTTCAAGATCGGTCATGGTCGTTGGAATTCCCGCGCTGTCCGGATCAAGGCCCTCAAGTTTTCCGGAGGTGTGGTGGGGGGGATTGCGCAACCGGCATTGAGCACAAAACGGGGCGTGTCGGAGAAGATCTCCAGGAGCTCGCGTGTCTTCCGTCCAACCATATCCGGTGTGCCGAGGGCGAGGACGCTGCTCGGGTCGATGTTGCCCACGAAGACCGTCCGGTCCCTCATGGTCGCATGTGCCTTCCGGGCGTCGGTCTTGTAGTCGATCTCGAGTCCGTCCGAGGTGGTGGAAACCATGTCGTCCAGTATAGGGCCGGTGTTCCCACAGATGTGCAGGAGATACGGGAGGCCGTGCGCATGGGATCGGCCGGCAACCCGCTGTTCGTACGGAAGGGCAAACCGGCGGAAGACGGACGGTGACACCAGGTCCGGGCCGGCCAGGCTGTCGCCGTTGGACGCCATATGTGCTCCGGTCGGCGCCATGAGATCGATGAACTGCAGCGTCATATCGGTGCAGTAGTCGAGAAGCATTCGTACCGTCTCTTCGTTGTCCGGATCAAGGAGATCGGTCATCCAGCTGTCCATGCCGCGCACCAGACCGGCAAGTGTGAAGGGACATTGATCGCAGTTGCCGCGGAGATAGACTTCGGACCCGAAGTGCTTTGAGAGGAGACGAACTCCTTCCAGCCAGACCTGCACGCCATGATGAAGGGCGATGGTGACGGGTTCAAGATCGCGGACTTCGGCAAGGTCCCGGAGCCGCCCTCCTGTTGCGCGTGCAGGCTCGTCCTCCGGCGCATCGACCGGGACCCCGGCAGCGGCGGCAAGGGTGACCGTGTCAACGTCGACCACAATGCCGTCGTACCCATATTTCTCCACAGCCTCGATGAACGACCGCGCAAGTTCCTCCGGGTCACTGCGGAAACGCCGCATGCTCACCCCTGCTTCGCGCGCCGCCATCATGAAATTGTGAAGCATAATGGGGGTCGTGTCGGGCCATTCACCCCGGAAGGCAGCTGTGATGCGCTGGAAGCCGTTCATCTGTCGAATCTTTGGCCGGGATGCGTGGCGGGCTGGTCCTTGTGCTCCGTTATGTCCGGGCTCGCCTGGCGGGGCACTAGGCAGATCTGGCCTGCAGGCGATTGATCAGCACTGCCGTCAGGATGAGTGTTCCCCGGACGACGTGCTGCCAGTATTCGCTGACGTTCAGCAGTGTCATTCCGTTCATGATGACACCGAGGAAGATCACACCGATCATTGTTCCCCAGACCCTTCCTGTGCCTCCCATCAGGCTTGTTCCCCCGATGATCACCGCAGCGATGACGTCGAGCTCCCACCCTTTGGCGGTCGTCGCAGTGCCCGACATAATCTCTGATGACTGCATCACACCGCTGAACGCGGCAAGAGCGGCGGTGATTGCCAGAACCAGGATTTTCACCATGTTCACATTGATGCCGCTCAGGCGCGCGGCTTCCGTGTTGCCGCCGACGGCGTACACGGAACGGCCAAAGGAGGTAAAATTCATCAGCACATGAACGGCAGCGAAAGCCAGCAGGAAGATCAGCGCTGGAAACGGGATCCCGAACAAGTATCCCCCACCGATAAAGTTGTACCAGTTCGGGAATGGCGTAAGAGGAAAGCCATTGGTGATCAGCTCCGCAGCCCCGAAGAGCCCGGTGAGGAGAGCCAGAGTGGTGATGAACGACGGGACCTGGTATCGTGTTCTCATGAAGCCGGTGAAGCTTCCGAGCAGGAAGCCGGCGATCAGAGTCACTGCGATAGCGGTCCCGACAGCTGCCGGCATCGGAAGGCCGAGGCCACCGGAGAGCCAGCCCGTCAAAAAAGCAGTAAGACAGCCTCCAAAGGCGACCATCGAGCCGACACTTAAGTCGATCTCTCCCGCAATGATCACCATGGTCATCCCGAGGGCGATGAGCCCCTGCATGGAAACATTCCGCAGAACGTTCAACAAGTTCTCGGTCGTAAGGAAACCGGGCGCGGCGATTCCCAGAGCGACGCACAGCACGACCAGGATGATCTCCAGGACGGCAGACCGGAGAAAGACGCGTGGTTTGGCTATTGCATGCATACGGCAAACAGTTCCTCGAGTGTGGATTGGTACGGGAACAATTCCCCGGCGATTTTACCACGTTTCATGATCAGAACGCGGTGACAGATGTCCATCAGCTCTTCGAGTTCACTGGAGACAACGATGCAGCTGATTCCGCGTCCGCTGAGCTCGCGGATCAGATGAAACATCTGCTGCTTCGCCTGGATATCGATGCCGCGTGTCGGTTCGTCGAGGAGCATGATCCGCGGCGTCGTATTGAGCCACTTTGCCACCACAACTTTTTGCTGGTTTCCGCCGCTCAGTGTTGAAACCGCCGCCTCAGCATCAGGAACATTGATGTCCACCTCACGGATGTTCCGGTCGACAACCTTTCGCTCGCGTGCCCGCGTGGTGAATCCTCTCAGGGAGATGCGGCTCAGGCTGGCGAGGCAGACGTTTGCACGGGTACTCAGCAACTGGATCAATCCCTCTTCCTTCCGGTTCTCGGGAGAAAGCACGATACCGTGGGACTTCATTTGCATGGGGTTTGATGGGTGGATCACCATGCCGTCGAGCAGAAGGTCGCCGCTGTCGTGCGGATCCGCGCCAAAGAGGGAGCGCAGGAGTTCCGTCCGACCCGACCCGAGAAGTCCGGCAACGCCCAGAATCTCGCCTGCATGCAGGGTGAAGGAAACGTCTTCAAACGCACTCCTCCGCGTCAGCGATCGAACCTCCATGACCGGCGTGCGGTGCGCGAGGACATCGGGCGGGCGCATCTTTGCCACCGACTCCCCAAACATCATCTGAACGATAGCTGCGGGAGTGGCATCAGCAATGCCTATCGTTCCGATGAGTTCGCCGTTGCGGAGCACCGTGACGGTGTCGGCGATTCTGTGGATCTCTTCCAAGCGGTGAGTGATGTACAGCAGAACGACGCCGCGTCCGGCAAGTGTGCGAAGGAGATCGAAGAGTCGTTCTGTTTCATGGTGAGCGAGGGCGGAGGTGGGTTCGTCCAGCATCAGGACCGACGGCTCATAGGACATTGCCTTGGCGATCTCGATGCTCTGCTGCTGGGCGACCCCAAGGTTCGCGGCCCGTGTCCG
>DAIUKN010000138.1:0-6886 GCA_036848195.1 Bacteroidota bacterium | reverse complement strand
GGATATCGTCCCCAGTTCTACTTCCGCACGACGGACGTGACTGGCGTTGCAACACTTCCAAACGGATCTGAGATGATTATGCCGGGCGACAACGTCGATGGCATGAGCATCGAGCTTATTTCTGAAATTGCTATGGAAGAAGGTCTTCGCTTCGCTATCCGCGAAGGAGGACATACGGTGGGTGCTGGAGTTGTAACGAAAATTGTCGAGTAAGAAACATGGCGGTGAGTTCTTTACTTAGCTCACCGCTTCATTTTGAGAAACGGAGTAAGAAATTGGCCGGGCAAAAGATTCGCATAAAATTGAAGTCGTTTGACCACAACCTGATTGACAAGTCTGCGGAAAAGATCATCAAGACTGTGAAGTCAACAGGCGCTGTGGTCTCAGGCCCGATACCGTTACCCACGAAGCGTACGGTCTATACTGTGCTTCGATCACCTCACGTTGACAAGAAGTCGAGGGAGCAGTTCGAGACGCGCGCACACAAGCGGCTGATCGATATTCTCAACTCGACGAACAAGACGGTCGACTCCCTGATGAAGCTCGATTTACCCGCGGGAGTTGACGTCGAGATCAAAGTGTAATCCGCGATCTTCCTGACAACTCTGGTGGTGGTGTTCCCACCCCGTCCGCCGCTGGCTGGCGAGGTAGGGCAAACACGGTCTCCTGTAGACGGACCGGCGGGATTTGTGCCGCCTGACGGGTGTATTCTCATATGGATGATGGTATGACAGGACTACTTGGAAAAAAAATCGGAATGACCAGCATTTTCGACGAGTCTGGTCAGGTGATTCCCTGCACGGTGATTGAAGCCGGGCCGTGCTACGTCACCCACATCAAGACGCCGGAGCGTGACGGATACGCCGCGATCCAGCTCGGGTATGACGAGCAGAAGGAACGGTTGGTCAAGAAACCTGATGCGGGGCAGTTTAAGAAAGCCGGCGTGAAGCCCCAGCGCCTCGTGCGGGAATTCCGCGGCGAGAGCTCCCAGGACCTCCAGCCCGGGCAGGAGATCAAGGTCGATAAGGTCTTCGCCAAGGGGGATATCGTTTCCGTGGTGGGGACGTCGAAGGGGCGCGGTTTTCAGGGCGTCGTGAAGCGCCATCACTTCGGCGGCGGATTCAGGACTCACGGTCAGAGCGACCGTGAACGTGCGCCGGGATCGATCGGGTCATCGTCGTATCCCTCGCGGGTGTTCAAGGGGATGCTGATGGCCGGTCGGATGGGCGGCGGTCGCGTGACGGTGCACAACCTGAAAGTTGTGGGCGTCATCGCAGACTCGAATCTGCTGCTCGTCAAGGGATCCGTTCCCGGAGCGATTAACGCCTACCTGGAAATCCGCAAACACAATGCACACGCAAAATAAGCAGTGAGCCTGTCCATGGAACTAGAAGTGTACAAGAAAGACGGCACGAAGAGCGGCGAAAAGGTCAAGCTCTCCGATGAGATCTTCGGGATTGAGCCGAACCGGCATGCGCTGTTTGTCGCGGTGCGGGCGTACCTCGACAATCAGCGCCAGGGTACCTCGAAAGTGAAGACGCGCGAAGAGGTGCGGGGGGGCGGGAAGAAGCCTTTCAAGCAGAAACACACCGGCATGGCGCGCCAGGGATCGTCCCGGTCGCCCGTGATGATCGGCGGCGGTTCGATCTTCGGTCCGAAGCCGCGTGATTACAGCGTCTCGCTTCCGGCCAAGATGAAGCGGCTCGCCCGCAAGTCGGCCCTCTCCCTCAAAGCGAAAGAGGGGCAGATCCGGATCGTCGAGGACTTCACGTTCGATGCGCCGAAGACGAAGGCTATGGCCGGGCTGCTCAAGGCCCTCGACCTCGGAGCGTCCAAAACGCTGCTGCTCGTTTCCAAGAGCGATCCGAACGTCACGAAGTCCGGGCGGAATATCCCGCGCCTCGGCATCGCGGCAGCGGACAAGGCCTCGACCTACGAGCTGGTCAACAACCAGGTGCTGCTGATTCAGAAGAGCGCCGTTGAAGTTCTCCAGAACACGTTCAAGAATTAACCGGGCAGACACCGACTATGATCGTCATTCTGAAACGCCCCATCGTCACGGAGAAGATGACTGCGCTCCAGGAAAAGGGAACGTACGCTTTTGAGGTGGAACCTTCCGCCAACAAGATTACCATCGCCCGGGCGGTGGAAAAGAAATTCAACGTCACGGTGATGAACGTCCGCACCGTCCGCTACAAGGGGAAGGCCAAGACGCAGATGACCCGCAAGGGACGGTTCGCAGGACGCACGTCCGCCTGGAAGAAGGCGATCGTGCGGCTGAAAGAAGGGGATAAGATTGAGTTCTTCCAGAATATCTGACGCAGTCTGAAGGGTGCATTGATATGGCAATCCGAAAAATGAAGCCGGTGACACCGGGAACGCGATGGATGTCTGTCGCGGGCTTCCAGGAGATCACCAAGACGCGACCGGAAAAGTCGCTGATCGAGCCTCTCCGGAAGAGCGGGGGGCGCAACAACACGGGCCGGATAACGTCGCGGCACCGCGGGGGCGGGCACAAGCGGTTTTATCGCGTCATTGATTTCAAGCGGAACAAGACCGGCATGGATGCAAAGGTGGCGGCGATCGAATACGATCCCAACCGCTCGGCCCGGCTTGCCCTGCTGCAGTATTCCGACGGCGAACGCCGGTATATTCTTGCGCCCGAAGGGGTGAAGGTGGGCGATGTGCTCCGGTCCGGCATGGATGCGGAGATCAAGAACGGCAATGCGATGCCGCTGGCGAACATCCCGGCGGGAACGTTTGTCCATAACATCGAACTGCGCATGGGCAAGGGCGGACAGCTCGCCCGGAGTGCGGGGATGGCGGTCCAGCTCATGGCAAAAGAGGGGAAGTTCGCCCAGTTGCGCCTTCCGTCGGGCGAAATCCGGAACATCCCGGCAGAATGCATGGCGACCATCGGGACGGTCGGGAACGCAGACCACGAGAATATCAGCATCGGGAAAGCGGGCCGGTCGCGGTGGCTCGGGATTCGTCCGCAATCGCGCGGCGTCGTCATGAACCCCGTCGACCATCCGCACGGCGGCGGCGAAGGGAAGTCACCCCAGGGCAATCCGCACCCCGTGTCGCCATGGGGCTGGCACACAAAGGGAAAGAAGACGCGCAAGCACAAGAAACCATCCAGCAAGTACATCGTCAAACGCAGAAAATAACCGTATGGCTCGATCACTCAAGAAGGGTCCCTTTGTCAGCGTCCGGTTGCAGGAACAGGTGACCGCGCTGAACAAGGCGAATCAAAAAAAGGTCATCAAGACCTGGTCGCGCGCCTCGACGATCACTCCGGAGTTTGTCGGACACACGTTCGCGGTGCACAACGGCAACAAGTTCATCCCGGTGTACGTCCATGAGGGCATGGTCGGGCACAAGCTCGGGGAGTTCGCCCCGACTCGGCTCTTCCGTGGGCACCCCGGCATCAAACGGGAAGAGACGACGGCGGCCGGTTGAGCCACTCGGAATTGCATGGAGTGATACATCATGGAAGCGAAAGCAATTAACAGATATATCGGTTCATCACCCCGGAAGATGCGGCTGGTCGTCGATCTGATCCGGGGGAAGTCGGTGGATGAGGCCCTGCACATCCTCCACTTCTCGCCCAAGCATGCCTCGAAGGTTGCTGAGAAGGCGCTGCGGTCTGCGGTCTCGAACCTCCAGAACAAGGACGGATCGGGTCGTCTGGAGCCGGACGAGATGCTGGTGAAATCCGTGCAGGTCGACGTGGGGATGACCATGAAACGGATCAGCCCGGCGCCGATGGGGCGCGCGTTTCGGATTCGGAAACGCTCCAACCACCTGACGATTGTCGTGGCGGCAAAGGAAGAGAAGCCGGTCCGCGCGTCAAAGAGCAAGCCTGCGGTCAAGGAGCAGCCAAAACCGTCGAAGAAGAAGAGTGGGGCGGCGCCGAAGGCTGAAAAGAAGACAAAGGGAGAGTCCGCCGCGACGAAGAAATCGGAAGCCGCGGCAACGAAGTAACAGACTTTTTGCCTGAAGGAGGATCTTTTGGGACAGAAAACACATCCGATCGGCCTGCGCCTGGGCATCATCCGCTCCTGGGACTCGAACTGGTACGACGAGAAATCGTTCGCCGGGAAGTTAATTGAGGACATGACCATCCGCAATTACGTCCGCAACCGTCTGAAGAAGGCCGGTATCTCGAAGATCCTGATTGAGCGGACGCCGAAGCGTGCGGTCATCACCATCAACACGTCACGTCCCGGCATCGTCATCGGCCGCAGCGGCAAGGAGATCTCGCAGCTTGAGGAAGAGCTGAAGAAGATCACCAACAAGGAAGTCAAAATTCTCATCAACGAGATCAAACGTCCGGAGCTGGACGCCTACCTGGTGGCCGAGAACATCGCCCAGCAGCTTGAAGGACGGATTGCATTCCGCCGGGCCATGAAGAACGGGATCACCGCCGCAATGCGCATGGGCGCCGAAGGAGTGCGTGTGATGACTTCAGGCCGGCTCGGCGGCGCGGAAATCGCGCGTCGCGAACAATACAAAGAAGGCCGCATACCGCTCCATACGCTCCGTGCCGACATCGATTACGCAACCGCCACTGCGCGCACCGTTTACGGTGCGATCGGGGTGAAGGTCTGGATCTGCAAAGGCGAAGTGCTCGACGCGCAGCAGGCGATGACGGCGCCGATTCGCCGCGGACAATAGTCTGAGAAATCAGGAGTAGTTTCCCATGTTGATGCCAAAGAGAGTCAAGTACAGAAAGGCCCAGCGCGGTAGGATGCGGGGAAAGGCGACCCGGGGTTCATCCATTGCGTTCGGGGACTTCGGCCTGAAGGCGCTCGCGCCGGGGTGGATCACCCAGCGTCAGATCGAAGCCGCCCGTGTGACCCTCACACGCCTGATGAAGCGCGAAGGCCGGGTGTGGATACGAATTTTCCCCGACAAACCGGTGACCAAGAAGCCCGCGGAGACCCGGATGGGAAAGGGGAAGGGCGCCCCCGAATACTGGGTTGCGGTGGTCAAACCGGGCCGTGTCATGTTCGAAGTGGGCGGCGCGACAAAAGAAGTGGCGGTAGAGGCCCTCACCCTGGCTTCACACAAGCTCCCGATCAAGACCAAGATCAGCGTCAGACCCGATTACGAAAGCAAATAAGAGAAGAAGAACGGATCGCGTATGAAAGCAGTCGAACTGAAAGACCTCTCGCTGGAAGAGCTGAAGAAGAGGCTTGCCGACGAGCAGGAGAGCCTTGCCAACCTGCGATTCCAGCTTGCCACGAGCCAGCTCGAGAGTCCTATCAAGGTACGGACAGTCCGCCGGGATATCGCCCGGCTGGAGACGCTGATCCGGCAGCGGGGAATCGCGGCCCCGGCCCCGGAGCCGGTGAAGCCGCAAGCCGCGACGAAGAAAACGGAACCAGTCAGCAATGAGGTGAAGCAATCATGACCGCAGACGTCCAGAAGCCGGCTCCGCGCACCAGCAAGCGCAAGGTGAGGGTGGGTCACGTCATCAGCAACAAGATGGAGAAGAGCATTGTGGTGACGATTGAACGGCGCGTGCCGCACCCGATCTATAAGAAGTATTTCAAGCGGACATCGAAACTGATGGCGCACGACGAGAAGCGCGAGGCGAAGGTTGGCGATACGGTCAAAATCATGGAAACGCGTCCGCTCAGCAAACAGAAGCGCTGGCGGCTCGTGGAAATCGTGGAAAAGGCTAAGTAGGCAAGCGACAATGGAGCGTGGACTATGATCCAGGAAGAAACCAATCTCGTGGTTGCTGATAACTCCGGTGCGAAGAAGGTCCGTTGCATCCGGGTGCTCGGCGGCTCGGACCGGCGGTATGCCGGTCTCGGCGACCTCGTGGTCGTGTCGGTCAAATCCGCTATTCCCGGGGCAACCGTGAAGAAGGGGGAGGTCGCCAGGGCCGTGATTGTCCGGACAAAGAAAGAGACCCGGCGTAAGGACGGTTCGTTTATCCGCTTCGACGAAAACGCGGCGGTACTGGTCAACGAACAGGGTGAGCCGCGCGGGAGCCGCATCTTCGGCCCCGTTGCCCGTGAGCTCCGTGAAAAGCAATATATGAAAATCGTCTCCCTCGCTCCCGAGGTACTTTAGAAGGAACACCAATGAAGATCCGTAGGAATGATACCGTCATGGTCGTCTCGGGCAACGCCCGGGGAAAGACCGGCAAGGTCCTGAAGGTTTACCCCGACCGCGAGAGAATCATCGTCGAAGGGGTGAACATCATCAAGCGGCACACCCGCCCGAACCAGAAGAACCCTCAGGGGGGGATCGTGCAGCGGGAGGAGACCATCCACGTGTCGAACGTCATGCTGGTCGACCCGAAGACCAGCGAGGTCACACGGGTCGGCATGAAGGTCGTGAAGGACGAGACCACCGGCAAGAAGCGCCGGATGCGGGTCGCCAAGGCGACCGGCGAAATGTTTTAAGGCAATTCACCAATCACGAAGCAGCGGTATGAGCGAAGAAAAACAGCAGAAGAAGCCGAAAGCACAGCAGGAGAAGGGCGGAAAGCCCAAGGCTGCCCAGGCACCGGAGAAACCGGCGAAGGGGAAACTCCGCGAGGAACGGGTCACTCCGCGTCTGGCCCTGACCTACCGAAACGAGGTCATCCCGGCGATGATGAAACGGTTCGGCTACGATAATGTCATGCAGGTTCCGCGCCTGGACAAGATTGCGGTGAACATCGGGGTCGGGCAGGCGACGCAGGACCCCAAGCTTGTCGAGGCCGCCGCGCATGATCTTCAGATGATCGTCGGGCAGAAGGTGGTCATCACGCGGGCCAACGAGATCAAGGTCACCGAGCGCCGCTGGACCTCGAAGAAGCTCATCGAGTACAAGCCGTTCGAGCCCGCCGCCGGCTCCCTCGTCCCCGAGATGGTGAAGGCGG
>DAIUKN010000137.1:0-6907 GCA_036848195.1 Bacteroidota bacterium | reverse complement strand
GTCAACGCTCTCTATACCAACGAACTTACGGGTCTCTGTCGGCCGGAAGAGATTCTCCGCCTCACCGAATATGCCCGCGGCTTTTCGCGCCGGTACAATATCCCTCTCTCGGCGGCGATGATCACGGATATTCCGGCGTATAGCTGGAGCACAGTGACTGCTCTCGGACTGGGAAGCGTCAAGTACCTATCAAGCGGGCCAAACTACATGCCGATGCTCCCCGATGGGGGTGACCGGGTAGGCCATGCCCTGAAAACATGGGGCGATCGCCCTTTTTACTGGGAATCCGGGTCCGGGCAAAGCAAAGTGCTCTTCTGGATGGCGGGACGCGGCTATTCGATGTTCCACGGTTGGATCATGGGGAAGATGAGCACGGCGAACCCCGGGCCAATCTTTGATTATGTCGCTGAGTTGGACAGCATACGGTATCCTTATTCAATGGTGCAACTCCGGTATACCATCGACGGGGACAACGGCCCTCCCGATCCCGATCTCTCCGCCTTCGTTCGGGATTGGAACGCGCAGTACCTCTCTCCGAAGATGGTGATCTCCACGACCGAGAGAATGTTTGAGGAATTCGAGCGTCGGTACGGGGAGGAGCTTCCTGTCATGAAGGGGGATCTGACGCCGTATTGGGAGGACGGGGCGGTCTCCACTGCGACGGAAGAAGCGATGAACCTAGGCACCGGAGAGAATCTGGTTCAACTCGAAACGTTGTACGGGCTCTTTCATCCCCTGGCGTATCGGCCGGATGAATTCTCTGCGGCCTGGAGGAATGTTATCCTCTGGCATGAACATACGTGGGGTGCATCGAACAGCATCAGTGAACCCGATAGTCCTGGAGTCCTCGCACAGTGGGCCTACAAACAGGCGTTCGCTCTTGAAGGTCGCCGTGCTGCCGATAAACTATTCGAGCCTTTTTCTCCTGGGGTTTCCAACCAGGAAAAACAGGGTGTCGTACTGGATATCGTCAACACCCATTCCTGGCCCCGCACGGACGTTGTGATTCTTCCGCAAACGCTTGCTCGAGCGGGGTCCCGGGTGAAAGACGGGATGGGACGTCCAGTTCCGTCTCAGCCGCTTTCCACCGGGGAGCTTGCCGTGATGGCGAAGGATGTTCCGCCCATGGGCTCCTTGCGGATTATCCTCGAGCCGGGTACGCCCGATCCTGTCAGAGGCCTCCTGATTGCGGATGAGCGGAGCCTCTCCAATGGGAGGATCCAACTCCGTGTTGACGCCTCGAGAGGAACTATCAAGAGCTGTCGTGTACGATCCACAGGGGAGGAACTGGTTGACACGACTCGCGGTTCCGGATGGAACGAGTTCCTTTACGTTCGCGGGAAGGATCCAAAACTCGCCGCCGGGGACACGGTATCGGATATCCGCGTCAGGGAAAACGGCCCGCTCGTTGTATCGCTGCAAATCACGTCCAGAGCGCCCGGGTGCAGTGCGCTGACCCGCGAGCTGCGTCTGTATGAAGGGCTCGACAGGATTGACATCATCGACATGGTAGATAAGGAACGGGTCCGGGAGAAGGAGAGCGTACACTTCGGTTTTCCCTTCCGTGTGCCGGATGGCATTGTCCGGGCGAATGTGGGCTGGGAAACCGTCCGTCCGGAAGCCGACCAGCTTGCCGGATCCTGCAAGGATTTTTTCTCCGTCCAGCGATGGGTTGATGTCTCAAATCAGGAGAGCGGGGTGACCTGGGCCACTGTTGATGCCCCCCTGGTTGAGGTCGGCGCACTGATCGATGAGACTCCGAATGAAGCGGGATTCCGTGTCTGGAAGAGAACCATGCCGCCCGCGCAGAATATCTACTCGTATGTCATGAACAACTACTGGCATACGAACTACAAGGCGGACCAGGAGGGAAGGGCGGTGTTCCGGTATTCCATCGGGCCGCACGGGAGATATGACCCGGGCTCTGCCTACAGGTTCGGTATCGAAAGGAGCCAGCCGCTCCTTGTGGTGAAGGCGGGTTCCGTCGATCACCGTGCACTTCCGTCGTTCACGATTCAGCCCGCAAGCATCGTGGCAACTGCGTTAAAACCGGCTGAAGACGGCAAGGGGTGGATTCTGCGCCTCTATAATACCGCAGAAAAGGCCGAAAGAGTCTCGCTGCTCTGGAGCAATAATGACGCACCAACCTCCAGTGCCAGCAATCTCTTCGAGGACCAGAAGGAGGCGATCCGGTTTCCGGTCACGATGCCGGCGAAGGGAATTCTGACAATACGATTTAACGAGAAAGGGACCCGATGATTTCGCGACCCGTTAGCATTCTGGCGGCACTCTTGGTTTATCTGGCGCTGAACGATTCCCCTCGACTCCTGCAAGCTGAACCGGGTGCGGGCGCGTCGGGAATCGAGCCTTTGACCGGCCAAACGCCGGACGAGGCCGTTATCAGGAAAGCCCTGGTCATTGCCGCGGCTCCGGGATATCCGGAATTCCTCACGATCTCAGATCCGATAGAGTACAGCATCGTACACGGGACCTGGAATGAACCCAAGGAAGGCTCGGTCGTACAGTACAACGATACGTCGAAGGGGATCTGGGAGACAATGCAGGCCGATTCGCAGGGATGGTTCGGACATCGTTCGTTGCGAAATGGTTACGTATACGTCTCGATTGATGTCGCGGCGAAAGAGGTGGCCATCCTTGAAGCGATGGGTCACGTAATGGTCTATGTGAACGGGTCGCCGAGATCGGGGAATCCATACAGGCTCAAGGAGGGGCTCGAAGCATGGGAACCCCGGTTTGACTATTCGCTCATTCCCATTGTCCTTGAAAAGGGCCGGAATCACCTTCTCTTCCAGTGCGCGCGGGAACGGTTCAAGGTCAAGTGGTGGAAGCCTAGAGCTGCGGTCACGCTGAACCCCAGAGACCTGACACTCCCCGACATCGTAAAGGGCGAGAAGATTGATGCAATTGGGGGAATCGTCATCGTCAACGCATCCGAGCTCCCGCTGAAAGATCTCGTTATTGCATCACAATTCCCAAAAGGCCTCAAGGAAAACAGGGCTGTTGGGCTTATCCAACCGCTGAGCGTCCGAAAGGTCGCCTTCAGTTTCAAGGGGACAGCACCCGACTCGGCCGGTGCTGTGAACCTCGGACTCTCTCTCCGGCGGTCCGGACAGGGAAACGGGGGTGAATATGATACCTGTACAATCCCTCTTCGCGTTGTGAGCGTCTCTGATACTCGGAAGGAGACATTCGTCAGCAGCATCGACGGGAGTGTCCAATACTATGCGATGAACCCTGCGAGCGTGAACGATCCGGGTCATCGGGCAGCTCTTGTTCTGTCACTGCACGGCGCCTCGGTGGAAGGAGTGAACCAGGCATCGTCGTATTTTCCGAAAACGTGGGCACACATTGTTGCGCCGACCAACAGGCGCCCCTATGGCTACAATTGGGAGGATTGGGGAAGGATCGATGCGTTGGAAGTGCTCGAGTTGGCCAGGAAGAAGCTGTCGATCGATGAAAATCGCGTCTATCTCACGGGGCACTCCATGGGTGGGCACGGTACATACCATATCGGCGCTCTCTTTCCTGACCGGTTTGCTGCAATTGGCCCCAGCGCCGGCTGGATCAGTTTCTGGTCTTATCGCGTCCGTCATACCATCGAGAACCCGTCTCTGCGGCGACAGATGCTGATGCGCGCGACGCTGGCAAGCGACACGTACACCCTTGCTGCGAACTATGCGCAGCTTGGCGTGTATATCCTGCACGGGAGCAAAGACGACAACGTCCTCCCGGAGCAATCCCGATCCATGGCGGCGCATCTCGCGAAATTCCAGAAGGACTTCATCTACCACGAGCAGGAAGGAGCGGGTCACTGGTGGGACAACTCAGGAGAGCCGGGATCCGATTGCGTTGACTGGTTTCCGATGTTCGACTTTTTCGCCCGGCACGCGCGGCCCCTGCCGGAACGAATTCGCCAGATCGACTTCGTGACGCCCGGGCCCGGGGTCTCCGCATCGAATAATTGGGTTACTGTCGATGCGCAGGAGGAACAGATGAAGCTGAGCTCAGTCAGCATCCGGGTGGACCCTGGGAGTCGGCAGTTTGTCGGAACGACAAGAAACGTCTCGCGCCTCGCCTTTCGCGTAGCGGACCTGCTGAAGCCCGGGCCTCTCGCGCTCGATCTGGACAGCCAGAAAGTCGCAGGCGTCCCCTGGCCCGGTGCGGAAGGCACGCTATGGCTTGAGCGGAGAGGAGGGATCTGGTCCGTTTCGTCGAGTCCCTCGCCCGACCTGAAAGGCTCGCACCGCTATGGTACATTCAAGGATGCAATCAGGAACCGTGTGGTTTTTGTCTATGGGACGAAAGGTTCCGCAGAGGAGAACAGGTGGGCTTTCGAGAAGGCGCGTTTCGATGCAGAACGGTTCTGGTATCAGGGGAATGGCTCCATCGAAGTCCTTTCGGATGCCGACTTCGAACCTGGCGCTGAACCGGATCGCAATGTTGTGCTCTACGGGAACGCGGCCACGAACGGGGCGTGGAAGTCGCTCCTCGCCGGCTGCCCCGTCCGGGCTGGGAGGGGAGAAGTTGCCGTGGGCGACCGGAAGTTTCGCGGGGCCGACATCAGTTGCCTGTTCATCCGACCACGGCCCGGCAGCGCCACAGCCAGCGTCGGCGTCGTGGCGGGCACGGGGATAGCCGGGATGAGACTGACCAACAAGATGCCGTACTTCCTCCCCGGGGTCGGTTTTCCGGACTGCGTCGTGGTGGACAGCGAGATACTCAAAGGAAAAGAGGATGGGTTGCGCGCTGTGGGATTCTTCGGGATTGACTGGAGCGTCGAACACGGCGAATTCGCCTGGCAGGGGAAGTGAGGAGTGCGACGGCGCGTCGGCTGATCAATCTCAGAAAGCGATAAGCGTGCCTAGAGATTTCCTGGTACACGGGAGTCTTGTCTATCGACGACCATCGACATCAGGATGATCAATGCTGTCAGCTTCCTTGGAAGAGGTTTTGTTTTCACTCTCACGAAAAGATCAGACCCTACGGCCCGGTCGCCGGAGGCCCCGGGTGACTCCCTCGGTATAACGTCGAGGAGCCGAGGGGCTCAGGGTCCGCAAAATTCCAAAACGGTCAGCGATCCGCCGAATGCGGAGAGCGGTAGCCGTTTTGAGAATCCCGCCGGCTTTTGGCGGGATCTGATGGATTTGGCCCGGACCCCAAAGGAACGGCTTGCAGTCGGGGTCTGCAATATGACAACGAGTTAGCTGTCTCATTCCTGCCGGGAGCTAGCTCGTGTCGTTTTGGGAGTCAGCGGCTGCCTCCTCGGCGGGGCCTCCCGAGCGCCGGCCCGGCCTGCGCGCAGGCCAGAAAAGCAGGTGCTGCTGAGGCTGCCGTAGTTGGTAAAGCAGGTATAGAAGGTATAGATAGTATAGTAGGGGGACTCCACGACGACGCGCAAACAGTCAGAATGATACGAGCATTCCACCATCTGATCGGGGCCGTGGATTCCCTTTTGACATTCTTGGAGTCCTCGGATAGTAGATCAGGATTCCTTGCTTGCATGCAAGGAATCCTTGGAATCTCTACCTGGAAGGTCCCCTGATTCTCGACCCCAAATACCTCAAACCCGTGTTGCACGGACTGCCAATTGCAGCGAAGACTCGAACTCTGTTCAGGATTTCGCTGCAGTTGCGAGTTGGAGGGGCACTCCTGTCTTGACTCCGGAATACCTTGAATCGTTGGAGAGTCAGAAAACGGTCGAAATGCGAGGCTTCTGGCGTTTTTCATTGATGTCTTTGTCAAGGCAATTCTGAGACTCGGCACTTGCTCATCACTAAAGAGGACTGATATGAAAGTACGTATCTGGATTGCCCTGGCACTCTGCTCTGTTTCCGCCTTGACCGTCGCGCCGGGGGGAGTTGCATATAATGAGTACTTCATCGATGCGACCATGCGTGTTGACTATTACCATGTGGGGGACAAATCGACTGAATTCGTCACGCTTGACCGGGTCTATCGGCAGGGAGGTTGGGCCGGAAACCCGGGCCATCTCCTCGATCCCTTTCCATACGGCCGATATCGGGTGGAGGTCTTTGACTCTGCTTCCGGGACGCTCATCTATTCCCGCGGGTTTGACAGCTATTTTGGGGAATACAAGACGTCGGACCCCGCCAAACACGGTGTCAAACGGACCTATCACGAATCTCTTCTTGTTCCCGCTCCAAAACGAACCATCCGCTTCGTGATCGAGATGAGGGACCGCTCGAATCTCTATCACCCTTTGTTCGAGACGGCTATTGATCCCGACGACTATCATGTTGTCACGGATCCACCGCAGCGCGGCGAAAGGATCATCGAACAGGTGAAGAACGGCTCGCCGCATGACAAGGTGGACATCGTCATCCTCTCTGAAGGATACGCCCGGAGCGAAGAGGAGAAGTTCGCCGCCGATGTGAAACGCTATGCAGATATTCTGCTGACCTGGGAGCCGTACAAGAGTTACAGGGACAGGTTCAACATCTCGGGGATTTTTGTCCCATCTCCTGAGTCGGGCGTGGACGAGCCGCGGCAGCATTCCTACAAGAAGACTGCGCTGGATGCCACGTTCAACTCCCTCGATTCGGACCGCTATCTCCTGTCGGAGAACAACCGCATGCTGCGCGACGTCGCGGCGCAGGTTCCATACGATGCTCTTGTTGTCATGGTGAACAGCAAGCGCTACGGGGGAGGGGGGATCTACAATTCCTTCACTTTTTTCACGAGCGACGGAACCTGGAACCAGGAGGTCTTTCAGCACGAATTCGCCCATGCTTTCGGCGGACTCGGAGACGAATACTACACGTCGGATGTGGCCTATGACGAATTCTATCCCGCCGGAGTCGAGCCGACCGAGCCAAACCTCACTGCCCTGATTGACCCGAAGAATCTGAAATGGAGCGACCTGCTG
>DAIUKN010000136.1:0-6924 GCA_036848195.1 Bacteroidota bacterium | reverse complement strand
CTCGGTGATTTCCGGGAAGATGATGCCCAGCCGGCAGCCGCGGAAGCCGAGCATCGGGTTGAATTCGTGCAGTCCTTCCACACGCTGGTGGACCTTCTCATAGCTTATGCCCACCTGCGCGGCAAGCTGCCGCTGCGCGGGCTCCTCATGCGGGACGAATTCGTGCAACGGCGGATCGATCGTCCGAATCGTGACCGGACGGCCGTTCATTGCCTCGAAGATCCCTTCGAAGTCGGCCCGCTGGAGCGGGAGAAGCTTGGCCAGGGCACGCTTCCGGTCCTCTTCGGTATCGGCGAGGATCATCTCGCGCATCGGCCCGATCTTCCCTTCGCCGAAGAACATGTGTTCCGTCCGGCACAGACCGATACCTTCTGCACCGAAAGCGATCGCGTTGCTCGCCTGGTCGGGCTGATCGGCGTTCGTGCGGATCTTGAGCCGGCGGTACTTGTCGGCCCATACCATGAGCTTCGCATATTCCTGGTAGATCGGCGCCTCCTTCGGATCGAGGGTCTTGTTGATCAGAACCTGGAGCACTTCGGAGGGCTTCGTCGCAACCTTCCCCTGAAGCACCTGGCCGGTCGTCCCATCGATGGAGATCCAGTCGCCTTCCTTGATCACCTTTCCGTTGGCATGCATGGTGTGGGTGCTGTAGTCGATCTCAAGCGCCGAGCAGCCCGCCACGCACACTTTTCCCATCTGCCGCGCCACGAGGGCGGCGTGCGACGTCATCCCTCCGCGGGCGGTCAGAATGCCCTCCGCAGCGTCCATCCCCTTGATGTCTTCCGGAGATGTCTCTATCCGCGTCAGGATAACCAGTTCGCCACGGCGTTTCCATTCCTCGGCATCGGGAGCATTGAAAACCACGCGCCCCGTGGCAGCACCCGGACCGGCGTTCAATCCCTTCGCCAGCAGCCGGCCTTCTTTGATGGCAGCCTCTTTTTCCTTAAGGTCGAACACGGGCCGCAACAGCTGGTTCAGCTGGTCGGGCTCGATCCTCGACAGGGCTTCTTTGTCGGAGATCAGCTTCTCCGAAACCATGTCCACCGCAATCTTGATCGCCGCAAATGCCGTCCGCTTGCCGACGCGGCACTGGAGCATGTACAATTTCCCCTGCTGGATTGTGAACTCCACGTCCATCATGTCGCGGTAGTGCTTTTCCAGCGTCTTCCGGATCTTGTCCAGCTGTCCGTAGATTTTCGGATTCTGCTCGGCGAGATGAGAGATGGGAAGCGGCGTGCGCGTTCCAGCGACGACGTCTTCGCCCTGAGCATTCATCAGGTATTGCCATAGAACAGGTTTTCGCCGGTCGCCGCATCGCGCGTGAAGGCCACCCCGGTGCCCGAATCCTCGCCCATGTTGCCAAAAACCATCGACTGGACGTTTACCGCGGTTCCCCACGACTCGGGGATGTCGTACATTTTCCTGTACGCGATCGCCCGGTCGTTGTTCCATGACCCGAACACGGCGCCGATGGCTCCCCAGAGCTGCTGCAGGGGATCCTCCGGGAAGCTGTGTCCGGTCTTCTCCTTGATCGCCCCCTTGAACCGTGCGACCAGGTCCAGCATGTCGTCCGCATTCAGATCCGTGTCAAGATGGACGCCGCGGGACTTCTTCTTCTCTTCAATGATGACTTCGAACGGATCGATCTCATCTTTGTGGACAGGCTTGAGTCCGAGAACAACATCCCCGTACATCTGTACAAACCTCCGGTATGAATCGTAGACGAAACGCGGATTCCCGGTCTTCTTCACCAGTCCTTCGGCCACCCGGTCGTTCAGACCGAGGTTGAGAATCGTGTCCATCATCCCGGGCATCGACGCCCGGGCGCCGGAGCGGACCGACACGAGAAGGGGGTTCTTCGGGTCGCCAAACTTCGAACCCATCGCAGACTCCACCTTCTTCAGCGCAACCTTCACTTCGTTCTGCAAGGTCCTGGGATAGGTTCGCTTGTTCGCGTAGTAGTAGGTGCAGACCTCTGTCGAAATCGTGAAGCCGGCCGGAACCGGCAGTTTGATGTTGGTCATCTCCGCGAGGTTCGCCCCCTTCCCTCCCAGCAACCCTTTCATCTCTGCGCGACCCTCAGCTTTTCCGTTGCCAAAAAAATACACGTACTTCTTCATGTTGATCCCTCTATTGTGATGTGCCTGATTGGAATTCTGTTTTGACTTGCAGCAACTTCTGTGTTATCTTCCCCCCTCCTGCCAGGCAGGCGTCTACCAGAGACCCAACAGTCTCCTCACCCTCGATCACCTCCACGGAGATCCTGGCATACACGACCGGATATGCCTGGAGGAAATTCTTCCTGATCTCTGGATCAGCGTTTAACCGGACAGCATCCTTCTCCGTTGTCATCAGGAAATCGGCGTGAGAATCGCGGAATTCCCTGAGCGTCCGCTGAAGATCTCCTCCGCCGTACCAGTGATGATCGGGAAACTCGATGTCCGCCACCACCGACCACCCTTCGCCACGAAGCCCTTCAACGAAACGCCTGTGATTTCCGATGCCGCTGAACGCCAACAGACGCGAACCGGCGTGTTGATGCGGTACGAGCGAATCATCCGTTGCCCGGCAGACTGCCTCTGTGATGAAGCGGTACGCAACAGCCGGGCCCCGGTACCAGGACGCAATTTCTGTCGCCAGTGATGCAAGGGAAATCCCGGGTGAAGCGCCGGACCAGGCAACGCAATCGGCCCGCGACACTCCCGCAAGCGGTTCGCGGCGCATTCCCGCAGGGAGCAACGGCTCAACTCTGATATCCTTCGCCGCTTCCAGGACCAGAATATCCAGATCGCGGTGAAGATAGCGGTGCTGGTATGCGTCGTCCAGCACGATGACATCCGCTCCAAGATCACCTGCCGCCTTCCGCGCGGCATCCAGGCGCCGCTCTCCCACAACAACCCGTATTGCGGGGAATTTCTTCGCCATCTGGAGCGGCTCGTCGCCTCCATCCCTCGCATCGACGAGTATCCCGTGTCCGTCTGAGACCACGACAACCCCCCGCGAGGTCCGCCCGTATCCGCGGCTGACGACTGCCACCGATCTTCCCCGCTGGAGGAGCATTCGCACGAGGTGTTCGACGAACGGCGTCTTCCCGGTGCCGCCGGCAGTCATATTCCCCACCGAAATCACGGGCACATCCGCGTGCGATGTGGTCAGAATCCCCAGGTCGAACGCCTTGTTGCGAACAAACGTCCCCGCCCCGTACAACCAGGAAAGCGGGAGAAGTGCCCTCTTCACCGACCCAGTCCGGCTACTTGGCGTATCCTGCCTCTTTGAGCTGACGCTCCACCTGTTCAAGCTTGTCGGTCGCCTTGTACGTCTGATGGAGCCTCTTCAGGAGGAGAAGCATCCCGATCTTGTCGTCTGTGAGTCTGCGATAGGCATCCGTCGCTTTGTACTCCCCGCCACCCCTTTTCATCTCGGCCATGCGGACGTCCACCGCCTGCACGCCGGACGTAAGCGTACGTTCAGCCGTCTGATCACGGTCCATCTTCATGTATGCCCTGCCCATTTGACGGTAGAAGCCGCCCAGGTAGGGGGATTGCCGGAATTTCTCCACCGCCTCCTTCTGCGTCCGCACCGTGCCGGCATAATCTCCAGCCCCGAACGAGGCCAGCCCGAGGTTGTAGTATTGACGGTCAAACGGATACTTCTCGGCGTTCTTCTTTGCGTACCGGAGGAACGAGCGATCGTCGTTCGAGGCGACAGAAATCTCGCAGAGGCGCTCGTAGATCTCCGAATCCTGAAAGCCGCGCGCTTCCAACCTTGCATAGTACCGCTTTGCTTCATGGAGCCTCTCCATGCGCGCCGGGCTCTCATCAGCCGGATTGCGCATCCCCAGATCGAAAGAGAGCGCCGCGAGGTCCTGAACCGGCGGCAAATACAACGAATCCATGGAGGCCGCCTTTTTCAGCAGAACGGCTGCCGAGTCGTATTGCTGCTGCCTGTAGAGGAGATGGCCCGCCTCGTAAAGCCCTTCTTTTGATAAAGGCGCGGCACCTGGCTTCGCTACCTCGGGGGAGGAGCCGCAGGAACCCAGAAGGAGAGCCGACAACGCGACAACGACCGGAGGAAGCGACCTCACGCGGCCTCCCCCAGAGCAATAATGCCGTCCGCTACTCTGGCTGACGCTCCTGGACCGCCGAGCCGGCTCTGGATCACGGCAAGATCACGGCGCATGCCGTCAGCTTTTGCGGGATCATCCAGGATACCGGAGATCGTCGTGAGAAGGTTCTTCTTTGTCATTTCGTTCTGCAGCAACTCCGGCACCACCTTACGCCCCGCGACAATATTTACGAGGCCGATATATGGAACATCGACGAGAAGTCTCCCGATGAAAAAGCTGACCGGCGACGTCCTGTACACGACGACCATCGGGGTTCCGAACCATCCCGTCTCGAGGGTCGCTGTGCCTGAAGTGACCATCGCAAGGTCGGCATGCTTCATGACATCATACGTCGCGTGCTCAACCAGGGTCACGTCCTCCCCGGCCGGGAGGTACGGCCGCAGGGCTCCGGCGCCAAGGTTCGGGGCCACGCCAATCACAATTTGAACGGAACGATTCCGGCGCAGCTCCAATGCCGCATCGAGCATAACCGGGAAAATCCGTTCGATCTCCTGTTGCCGGCTTCCGGGGAGGAGGCCGATCAGCTTTCTTCCCGGGTCGAGCTTGTGACGGGTGAAGAATTCAGCCCGCTCGAGGGAGGCCCCGATCCGCTCGACGACCGGATGCCCCACAAACTCGACGTCGATCCCCTCTTTCCTGTAGAGATCCACTTCGAATGGAAAAACCACTTTCATTCGGTCCACAAGCCTGCGCATTTTCTTCACCCGCCCCTTGTTCCATGCCCACACCTGGGGGCTGATGTAGTACAGCACCTTGATCCCCCGGCGCCGGGCTTTGCGGGCGAACCGCAGATTAAACCCGGGGTAGTCAATCAAGACGAGCACGTCCGGGCGACGCTCGTCAAGGAGCGCCTCCATGGCGCGTTCGACGCGGAGGACGGTCCCAAGATTCCTGACAACCTCCGCGAATCCCATGAACGCGAGCGAAGAGGAATGGTACGCCAGTTCCATCCCCTCACGCCTCATATTGTCGCCGCCGATGCCGTACACTTCAACCCCCGGCCGCTTTTCGCGGAGGGCACGGACGACACCGGAGCCGTGAAGATCGCCCGACGCCTCCCCCGCAATCATCATCACCCGTCGGAGCACGGCGTCAGCCCCGCGACAGCTGGAAGAAGTATATGGCAAGGATCATCAGCGTAACGAGTCCGATGGCCTGGAGTGTCCTCCGTTCCGACGCCAAACCCTCTGCCGGATCGACGCTCTTCGCAGGCGGCTGCGAAGACTGGAAAGGCGTCAGTCGCGGGAGAAATCGCCGGACGTTCTTCCGGTATTCATCGTACGGCGTTCCAAACCTCTCTGCAAGGTATTCCTCTTCACGGGTGACGATCAGGTAGTACTGAACGTAGAACCAGATAACGGCGATCGCCAGCAGCCAGGGGAAAAGGGCCATAGACATGACACCGATCCCCGCGTACAGCAGCATGTTGCCCAGATAGAGAGGATTCCTCACATACGCGAAGGGCCCGTTGGTAATCAGAAACGTCCCTCCCACATTGCCGGTCGTTCGGGTCTCCGCGCCGGCGATCGACACCCCCCAGAAGCGGACAAGTTCGCCTGAAACCAGCAGAACAAAGCCAGCGACGAGGCTTGCCACGGTCGGACGTGCAAACACCACCATCACGATCAGAAAGGGGATGGGAGTGTAACTGCGATATTTGAAAATCCAACGCCGTATGTCGAAGGGCTCGCTCACGCTTCGCTCATGAAGGCTTCCCGCCTCTTGTTTTCCGCCCGCCGGCGCTTCCTGAGGCTCTTCCGCGCAACCAGGAGTCTGAGGCGTGCAACGACATCGTGAAAGTCGCTGTACAGATAGTAGGAGATATTTTCCTTCTGGCAGAATTTCTGGAGCTCATCCTTCGCAAACACGATGTCCGCATATTGCGCCGCGCAGCGGTCGGAGAATCCTTCTCCGATATAACCGATGATATCGTCTTCGCCTGCGCGAGTCAGGATAATGTTCCGTTTGCAGCACGCACAACGGTCGCATTCGGCCGCCGCAAATGGAAAGGAGACGCTGATTCTCGCTGATCCCTCCTCGTGGTCGGAGAGGGAGAGCGTGTTGGCGAATACAGAAACTCCGTCAATGCCGTTCAGCGCAAGGATCCGTTCGACGTAATAGTCCAGACCATCGCTGACGATGTGGAACTCGATTCCCCGGCCCCGGCAGAATTCCACGAACGTGTCAAACCCGGGCGAGATCCGTTGCTCTCGAAGGAAAGCCTCGGCTTCTGCCACCGGGAGCCGCCCGATGGCAGCAGTCTCCCCTCTGAAACATTCCTGCGCCGACATCTTTCCGTCGCGGTAGTCGCGCACGAGGCTGTCACAAACCGCCCCCCCGAAACGGCGGAAAAAGGCGTTCCCCACGTCCTGCGTGGTCACCGTACCGTCGAAATCCACAAAGAGCTTGAGGGCCATGGGTCACGCAGAGGCGACAGCCGCGGAGGTAAGCTGGGCCCCCTGGTTGAAGCGGACCGTCACAATCTTGGAGATTCCCTCCTCCTCCATGGTGACGCCGTAGAGAGCACTCGCCGCCTCCATTGTCCGCTTGTTGTGCGTGACCACGATAAACTGCGTGTTGTTGGAGAATTTCCGCAGGATCCGCGTGAACCGATCGATGTTGGCGTCGTCGAGCGGCGCATCGACCTCGTCAAGAATGCAGAATGGACTCGGCTTGACAAGGTAGATGGCGAAGAGCAGGGCGATCGCCGTCAGCGTTTTCTCCCCTCCGGAGAGGAGATCAATCGAGGTCGGCCGTTTGCCCCTCGGTTTGGCGACGATTTCGATCGCCGCTTCCAA
>DAIUKN010000135.1:0-6929 GCA_036848195.1 Bacteroidota bacterium | reverse complement strand
CCTTTCGGGGACCACCCTTTCTGTCACGTCGTTCCAGGGCATCATCGTCATGGTTGGAATCGTCGTGAGCAACGGCATTCTCCTGGTTGACTATACGAATCACCTCCGCATGCGGGGTGTCGGACTGCAGGAGGCAGTCGTCCAGGCGGGACGCACACGGCTGAAACCCATCCTGATGACATCGCTCGCAACGGTGCTGGGGCTGATTCCCATGGCGGCTGGCATCGGAGGGGAGTCGACACAGGCTCCCCTGGCCATCGCGGTCATCGGGGGGCTGACCGTCTCTACAACGTTGACGCTCTTCTTCGTTCCCGCACTCTATACGGTCTTCGAACAGAGATTCAAGAGGGAACTGAGGAGTCAGGAGGAGGGTAGCCAGTCATGATACAACGCGGCCTCCGTACCATCCTCATCGCCCTTGCGCTCGGCGCAAACTCCGGCTGGGCGCAGCCGATAACTATTGACACACTCACAGTTGACCGGGCCGTCGAGCTGGCGCTGCAGTATCATCCCTCACTCCGTTCGGCAGGGGCAACCGAGCGAGGAGCCGCTGCCGGTCATCGCCTGGCGGTCTCATCCTACTACCCCTTTCTGTCCTTCGCTGCCAGCGCGACACACACCGAAGGAGTGTTTGTCAGCAACCCACTTTTCCCGGCACGCAGCCAGATCTACAGCAATTATTCCGGAAGCCTGCAGGCCCAGCTGCTTCTGTATGACTTCGGCAAGACGTCAAACCGCGTCGGCGCAAACACCGATCTCGCAGACGCGGCATCCTCTGACTACACCGCGACGCGAGAGCTGGTGAAGATGAACGTGGAGGTCGCCTACTTCGGACTCCTCGCAGCAAAAAGGGTGGCCGCCGTCAACCAGGAGGCAGTCACACAGGCAAACAAGCATCTGACGCAGGCGAAGGCGTTCTACAGCGTCGGCCGGAGACCTCAATTTGATGTCACGAAAGCCGAAGTAGACCTCGCCAACGCGAATGTGAACCTCATTCACGCAAACAACCTGTCTCAGCTCGCCAGGGTGCAGCTCGAAAACGCCATGGGCATCCATCCGACGGGGCAGTACGAAGTGACCGAGGAGATGCGTGCAACGCCGTTTGCTGCCAGCATGGATTCCGCGAAGGCCCTGGCCTTCCAAGTACGCCCCGAGATTCAATCTGCTCGCGCACGCCTTGAAGCAAGCAAATCGCTGGCGAGCGCCACCAGGAGCCAGCATCTCCCGACGCTCTCGGCCATCGGGAACTACTCCTGGAATGGCTTTGAGCCCACGCCGCTGTATCCACGCTGGAATGCCGGTGTGCAGCTGATCCTGCCAATCTTCCAGGGGTTCTCTATCGCCGCACAGGTGGAACAGGCCGAAGCAAGCGTAGACGCCGCTCAGGCCGCACTTGACGCCCAGCTGGAAGCCGTGCGATTGGAAGTGGAACTTAATTATCTTACCCTGAAGGAAGCGGAGGAACGGAGGGTCGCAGCCGCTAAGCTCGTCGAGCAAGCTGAGGCAAATCTCAATATCGCGGAGAGACAATACGCGGCAGGGGTGGGGACTCCCCTCGAAGTGACGGATGCGCAATTGACCCGCTCGAACGCGCAGATTGTCAATATCCAGGCACTCTACGATTATATCACCTCCCTTGTGCGGCTGCGGCGGGCGATGGGAATAACGGCACCCTGAACAGGTGCATCGAAAGTCCCTGTTTTTCTTCATGAACCCCGACGGAGGATCCCATGGGTGCCCTTTTCTTGCTTTTGCTTGTTGTGCTGGTCCTGCTTCTTGTCTTCATAGCCAGGAGCGCTTCACTCTCCGGCAAAATCGGTGAGGTTGAAGCAAGGCTGACAGCGCTCGAGCAACGGCTGGCTGCTGGGCCAACACAGGAACCAGTCGCCCCCGGCGCTGCAAAGGTCTCACCTCCGGCACCAACCCTGCAGACAACAGAAGTCACAATAACGGTACCTCCGCCGGAGCCGGCAACACCATCTCCCATCTTTCCATCTACACCAGCGACTCCACAGCGCCCGTCACGGACAAAGGAAGAATGGGAGGCGCTCATTGGCGGAAAACTGCTGAACAGGATCGGCGCACTGGCCCTGATCATCGGCGTGGGATTCTTCTTGAAGTATGCTTTCGACCAGAACTGGCTGACGGAATCCGTCCGCGTTCTGATCGGCATCGTGATTGGAGTATCAGCCCTCATCGCAGCCGCGCGCTCGAACCGCAAGGGGTACCAGATCTTCGCCCAGGGCCTGGTCGGGGCGGGAATCGCCATCCTGTACCTCTCCGTTTATGCCTCGTTCAACTTCTATGCACTCGTCTCCCAGCCTGTGGCGTTTGCGCTGATGGCTGGGGTGACCATCGTCGCCTTCACAGAGGCTTTTGCCTACAATTCTCTCGCAGTGTCTCTTCTGGGATGGCTCGGCGGCTTTCTTACGCCTATCCTGCTGAACAGTGGCGAGTCCAACGAATTCGGCCTCTTCAGCTATCTCACCCTCCTGAATATCGGCTTGATCGTGGTCCTACTCCGCAAAGAGGCATGGACCATTTTGGAGCCCCTCTCACTGCTCGGAACATACAGCCTGTATTTCACCTGGTTCAACCAACAATACACCGACCACGACTTCGGTCTTACCCTTGTCTTTCTTCTGATTTTCTGGGGACTCTTCCATGGTCTGGATATGGCAAGAGACATGATTCGAGAGTCGTCATACCCGGAGCTCCGGCGCGGGGAGGCCTGGATCAACGCTGCGCTTTTCACAGCGGCGCTTTTCGCCCTCATCGATCCTCAATACCATAGATGGATGGGGCTCGCGACAGCGATGGCAGGCTTGCTCTATCTCCTGAGCGCAGTAACCGCTGCACGTCTCCGCCCCGGCAGAGCGCTTCCGGTTATGGGCCATCTCCTCACTGCCGTGACCCTCCTCGCCATTGCCGCACTGGTGGAATTCAACAGTTTCATGATCATCATCGCATGGACTCTGGAGGCACTCATCGTGCTCTGGGCCGGCGTGCTGCTTCGACGCGGGTATCTGTGGGGAACGGGCATCGCTCTTCTCGGACTATCATCGCTCACACTGGTCGGCATGGAGGGGTCCCTGACATACGCGCCGATCGAGGAGTTCCGGCTTCTGTTCAATCCGAGATTCCTTGCCTTTGTCCTTCTGGCGGGCACAATCGGATTCAGCAACCACCTCCTTCGACGCCTTGAGAACAAGCGCCGAGGTGTGCTGATCGAGGTTCTCCAGTACGGCTGGATACTCCTACTGCTCCTCCTGGTGACCGTCGAGACAAACGACTATTTCCGGCTTGCCATGCTCCATGAAGATGGTCTGAGGAAAGATGCGCTGAATTTCACCCGATATATGGTCTTGGCTGTTGTCTGGGCAATCACGTCCCTGCCGCTCATCGCCACCAGTGTACGGCGTTTTGCGAGGCCAACTCTCTTCGGCGGCATCTGGATACTCTTCGCCGCTTCATCTATGGCAGCCCTTCGCGGAATCACATTCGACCCCATCGCATGGTTTGTGCCGCTGCTGAATGTACGCTGCCTGTCAATAGCCGTGATTGTGGCCGCGTCGGCTGCGATAGCGCGATGGCTCAAAAGCGCCGTGGGATACTCTGAGTGGGTGCCAGAGCTGCGCTCCGTGATCCGGGTTGGCTTGGTCGCACTCATCCTGGTCCTGTTGACGGGAGAAATCCGGGATTACTTCCAGAGAACCATCGCTGAAACTTCATCGGCCACACGGGAAAGCGTCGCTGCAATCCGGACCGTGGAAAACATCGAGCAGATGTCCCTCTCCGGTGGCTGGCTGTTTTTCTCCATTCTGCTGATGGGTTTCGGCATCTGGCGGCGGGACCGCACCCTCCGCATCTTCGCCATCGTCCTGTTTGGATTTACCATTCTGAAGATCTTCATCTACGACCTCTCCTTTCTCGAGACGGTCTACAGAATCGTCTCGTTTATTGCCTTGGGCATTATCCTTCTGGCCGTTTCCTATCTGTACCAGCGGTACCGGGCCATCATCTTTGAACCCTCGGCCGACTGATCATCCTAACCCGACCTATCCGATCTGACCCCCCTTCCTCTTTCTCGGTGGGGGGAGACAAGGCGGGACAGCACAGGGTTTTTTCAACTCATCCCCCTCTTCCGCAACATTCAGATTCAGATCCCGTCTTAGAAAAGAGCGCCACGGAGGCCGTTTTCTCTGATTATCCCGTCTCTCGTCAACCAATTCAGCCCCGGCGTTGTCTAATGAGTACAACCCCATACCCAAGGACCTGCGCATGGCCGCTGCCGATGAGCAGCAACTGATACGTCGGGCACGGCAGGGAAGCCATGAGGCGTACCGTCTGCTTCTGGAGCGCCACATGAAACAGGCCTATAATGTTGCCTTCGGCTTTGTGAGCGAGCACGACGGGGCAGAGGATATTGCTCAGGAAGCATTTGTCCGGGCCTACCGTTCGCTCGCGTCGTTCCGGGGAGAAGCTGAATTTGGAACGTGGCTGTACAGGATTGTCACCAATCTCGCCCTCAACAGGGTCAAACAACGGAAGGCCCGGTTGGACAAGGAAGTCTCCATGGAGAGCGCGGTTGCCCTCGGCGCAGCTTCGCGTGACCCCGCACACGAGCAGCCGGACCTCAGGACACACCTGGAGCGCGCCCTGCACGAGCTCCCCACGCTCCAGCGTGCCGTCGTAATCCTCAGACACATCGAGGGGCTCTCGACCGAGCAGGTGAGCAGGATATTGAATTGTTCGGAAGGGACGGTGAAGACCCACCTCTTCCGGGGATTGAGAAAAATGAGAGAACGACTCGCATATCTGAAGGCCGATGCGGAATGAACGGCCACCGGGAAATACAACTCCTCCTCTACGAACTCGATGAAGGGACTCTCTCTGCCAGCGAGCGCGAGCGTGTGCTGAGCCATCTCAGGTCGTGTCCGGACTGTTCGGCAGAACGAGAGGCGATGAGAACCGTCCTCTCAGCTTTCGCCAGGCCAGCCAGACCTCCAAGCGAAGAGCGGCCGGAAGAATTCTGGAGGGAATTCACCGATGCGGTGGAGAACCGGATCCGGGAGGAGACTATACCCCCGCGGAGGCGGGATGCACCAATGACAGGGCTGCTTGATCACCTGATCGGCCGACTCTGGCGTCCGGCGACAGCCGGCGCGATGGCGGTTGCCCTCATCCTCCTCGCTTTCTTCCTGGCGCAGGAGGCACCCAGGACCGAAAACAAGAATGTCGATAGCCGTCCTGAAGTCGTCACACCCGGCGCTCCGGATCGGACCGGAGAACAGGTCTCACGCTACCTGGAACGGTCCCAGAGGTTGCTGGTTGGATTGAGCAATAGAAGGGTTGGCAACGACGAGACGGTCGACCTCTCAGCGGAGAGGCAGTTGTCCCGTCAGCTCGTCCGGGAGGCACGGAGTCTGCAGAATCAGCCGCTGGACGCGCAATCGTCGCAACTGGTACAGGATCTTGAGAGAATCCTCATCAAGGTGTCCAACGAAAACGACCTCAGCGCGCGATCCGATTTCGAGATGATCCGGGGAGGGATTCGCCAGGAGAACCTTCTGTTCAAGGTGAGGATAGCCGAGCAGTTCTATGCAAACAACCGATCAATGGGAGGGATACGGAATGCGGTCTATCGTTAAGGGGTGGGGAGAAGTGCTCGTGGCCCTGCTGTGCGTAGGACAAGCGCAGAGCATGGAGACAAAGGGACAGGACGGCCCCCACCCTGTCACATCGTTAGGATTGGCCTTTGCCTTTTCCACCGGGCCTCAATTCGCGGCGAACGCCGGGATGATGGAGCCGGACGAGCGGCGCGGGCCAAGGGATCCCGGCTACCAGTCATATCGGGAAGGGTACCGGTTTATTCTGGAAGAACGGTGGACGGAGGCCAGGAAGAAGCTTGCCGAGGTGCTCGTCAAATCTCCGCGTAGTGCTTATGCCGATGACGCCAGTTTCTGGATCGCGTACTCCTGGAAATACTCCGACCGGGCCAAGGCTGCTGCCGCCTATAAGAAGTTCATGAGGGAGTATCCGGAAAGCAACTACGTTGATGACGCGGTTGCCGAGCTGGAGCGTCTGGGGGAGCGAGCGCCTCAGCCCGCCCCGGCGATGACGGCTGGTTCGCTTGAGAAGATCGTGCAGCTGCAACAGAAGCTCGCGGAGGAACAGGCCCGGATGACCCGATTTGCAGCACCCCCCGCCGTGCCGGTGCCAATGAAACCTCCAGCGGACGTTGGGACAAAAATACGATTGAAGATCGAAACGCTGCAGGCACTGAGTCGAATGCCCCATGATGAGCAGTCGTTCCGCACCTTGAAGGAGATTGCGCTCGATCCCGGTCAGGTTCCTGAGCTGCGGATGGCTGGACTGGAAGGGCTGGCTGCGACGCATCGGCCGGAAGGCGTTGACGTATTCACGCAGGTGCTTCAGAGCAAATCGGATCTCCGGCTCCGGATGACTGCGCTGCATGGACTTCGTTCTGCCGGAACCAGGGAAGATCCGGCATCGTATGCTCTGGTGAAGACAATCGCCCTCGATAAGAATGAGCCGGTCGAACTTCGTGATGCCACGCTCCATCTGCTCGCTGACGAGAAGCGTCCCGATTTTCCCGAGATAGCCACCACAATCGCCCGTTCTGAGCAGGAACGCCGTCTCCGGCAGTCGGCCATCTACTATGTCGCAAGGGTGCAGGAAGCAGAGGCCCAGAAAGCGGCTGCCGAAACGCTTCGGGAACTGTTGCGCGATCAGACACAAGCGGTGGAGGTGCGCGAATCGGCGCTCTATGGTCTGCAGCAGATGAAAATGGCAGGGAGTGCCCCGCTGCTTCGTGAAGTCGCGGAGCACGATCCGGACGAGCGTGTCCGGCAAGCTGCCGTACAATCACTCGGAGCACTCCCGGGCGAATCACCCGAAGTGATATC
>DAIUKN010000134.1:0-6937 GCA_036848195.1 Bacteroidota bacterium | reverse complement strand
CTGCTCAAACTGCCGGCTCCGCAGGTAGGCGTTGCCGACCCGGATCAACATTTCGTTCCGATAGCCAACGACACCACGGGTTTTGTCGGCCCGTCTCAGACCGTCACTGTACGACTGGAATGACTCGCTGGTTTTCCCCGTAGCGTCAAACGCCATGCCGAGCCGGAGAAGGGACTCCACCGCCACAGCGGAGTCACGGGCCTGATCGGCGAATGTGAGGGCACGGAGGAAGTGCTCGGCGGCACGATCGTATTCCCGACGCGCGAACTGCGTGAGCCCCACCTCCCGATAGAGCCTGGCAAGGTCTCCCGCACGCCCGGGGGCGCTGTAGGCACTCAGAAGATCGTTGACAATCTGGGATTCCATCGCGCGATTGTCGAGAGAACGGCATGACGGGAGAAGTGCAAATCCGATTTGGCGAGCACCGGCGCTGTCGCCGAAGACTTTCGCAAGCCGGAGTCCCTCTTCAAGTTGAGTGTAGGCAGCTCGTTCCTGGCCCATACGGCGGTGAAGCGAAGCCATCTCGATGGTCAGTGCCCACACGGCATTCCGGTCAGCCAGCCCGCGGTATTCTTCCATGGCACGGGAATAGAAGATCCTTGCGCTGTCGAAGTCTGCCATCGAGGCATAGATCCCCCCCAGCATGCTCTGTTCCTCGGCAGCCAGGGCCGCGCGACCGATCTGATGGTCGAATGCCAACGCCCGGAACAGCTTCCGGCGGCCTTCGGCGTATTCGCCTTTCGCCAAAGCGCTTTTCCCTGCGGCAAGCGCCTGGTCGGCAGCGAGCTTCTCCGGGCTCTGTTCCTCGGTGCATCCTGCAAGCAGCCAGAACCCGAGAAAGCCGGCTGCCAGTCCCCGCCGGATGGCTGCCGTACAGTATGGGGTGCGATTTCTCTCCATGGTCGGCTTAAAATATAGGGAAGTTCAGGGCGAGATACCAGCAGCGCGCGGCTGACACGCGAAAGAGGGAAGGAGTTCCGCCGGACATTTATCGGCTGAGGAGCAGCCGCATCATTTGTCCGGGATGATCCGTAATCACCGCATCCACCCCCAGTTCAAGCATGCGGGCCAGCTGAGAGCGACGGTTAACTCCGTAGACAGCCACCACCATCCGGTGTGTGTGTGCATCGGTGACGAACCGTTTCCGCACCTGTGCCCGGCTGCAGATAAAGGCATGCGCGCCGGTCTGCATCCCGATGCGCGATGGCTTTTTTCCGAAATCACGGACGGCGAGGTAGAGAGCTCCGGTAGGGACAGATGGACAGAGGAGATGGAACTTTACGAGAAAACGGTGATCGAACGACGAGACCAGCACCTGCCGGCCGCGTGATTCCTTCCGGATAAGCCGCCCCAGCTCCTGAGCCAGAAGGCCGCCCCGGCGGCGGTCACCATCCGTCTTTACTTCGATGTTCAGTCCGATGCGATGCGGAAGCAAACGGAAGACAGTTCGCAACGACGGGATCTTTTCTCCCGTGAACCGCCGCGCGTACCAGGACCCCGCATCGAGCGTCTGCAGATCCGCCGCGCTCTTGCGGAAGACGGAGCCCGATCCGTCTGTTGTCCTGTCCACACGCCGATCATGGATGACCATCAGTTCGCCATCCCGGCTCATGCGGACGTCCAGCTCAATCATGTCCGCGCCCAAGGCTGCAGCCATTTGGAATGCAGCAAGGGTGTTTTCCGGCGCAGCCCCCGAGCATCCCCGATGCGCAACGATCGACGGTTTTCCTGCAGCCAGGTTCACCGCAACTCCGTACTCTGCAGCAGTCGATTGATGTTTCGGTGGACATTCTCGACGGTATCCATCCCGTTCACGGTGAGCTCAACACCCAGGTCTTCGTAGAATTTCAAGATTGGGGATGTCTGGGTAGAATATACTTCGAGCCGGTGGCGGATCGTTTCGGGCTTATCGTCATCTCTCTGATACAGCTCCCCCCCGCAGTCGGGGCATGGGGAGCCAGCCGTGGCGCCGTACGTTTCGGTGCTGTAGATCTTCCCGTCATTTCGACACATCAGGCGGCTGCTCAGGCGCCGAATAATCGCCTCGTTGCTCACCTCGATATTCAATACACGGTAGTCATGAATGCCGAGTTCCTCGAACATCTGCGCGAGGGCCCGCGCCTGATTCAGCGTCCGGGGGAAACCATCCAGGATGAAGCCCTTGCTCGCGGCGGGAGAACCAAGGACGCCGCGAACGAGGCCAATCATAACGTCGTCCGGAACGAGCTTCCCCGCATCCATGATGACCTTGGCCTTCTTCCCGAGCTCGGTCCCATTGGCAACCGCGGTGCGTAGCAGATCACCCGTCGAAATGTGGGGAATCCGGAAGTCGTCCGCGAGGAGTTTTGCCTGGGTTCCCTTGCCAACCCCGGGTGCACCGAAGAGAAGCAGTCGCATATGCGTGGTGCTCCTGATGTTATCCTGGTCTCCGTCTCTTGCTGCGTTCGGTCATGACTGCGAGCTGTCCGCATGCCCCCTCGATGTCTTCGCCTGCGTTACTTCTCACCATCACGGTCAGGTGCGCCGCGCGGAGCCTTTCCACAATCTCCTCCATGCGTATTGACGGACGGAGGTCGGCGCCCGGTCCCCCCACACCCGTAAAGGCAATGGAGTGAAAAGGAATAATGTTGAGCTTGCAGGGGACGTGCCGTGCAAAGGTGATGAGGCGCCCCACTTCGGGCTCCGTATCGTTCACTCCATCGAAGAGAATGACCTCGTAGGTCACTCGCCGCTGTATCCGGCGGTAGTAGTATTCCAGCGCCAGACGCAGGGCGGTGAGGTCGAATTTCCTGTTCATCGGCATCAGCCTTGTCCGCGTCGCGTTGACCGCGCTGTGGAGTGACACCGCAAGCTTCACCTTTCGCTTTTCATCGCCCATCTGCCGGATCCGGTCGGCCTGCCCGGCTGTCGAGACGGTAATTCGCCGGGCTGTAATCCCGATCCCTGCCGTCATGATCTCTGCGGCATTCATAACGTTGTCGTAGTTCATGAGGGGCTCCCCCATTCCCATGAACACGATATTGGTGATGGTGTTCGGGGTCGCTCTCCGGACCTGGAGAACCTGATCGACAATCTCTCCCGCCGTAAGGTTGCGCGTGAACCCCATGACGCCGGTGGCGCAGAATGCGCAATCGAGGGGACACCCGACCTGCGTCGACACACAGAGCGTCAGACGACCCGGCCCTCCTTCGGCGGCAGAGTCTCCGCCGACAAAGGACGAAGCGGGCGGGATAAGCACGCTTTCGATATGCCTGCCGTCGGAGAGGCCGAAAAGGAACTTCGTGGTACCATCATGGCGAGAACGCCGGCGGGATTCCAGGGTGAGGCCGGTAATGGTCGCGCGCATTTCCAGGCGTTCGCGGAACGCCTTGCCGAGATCCGTCATTGCGCCGAAGGACGTCGCACCCCGGGAATACAGCCAGCCGAAGATCTGCTGCCCCCGGTACCGCGGTTCGCCGATCGATTCGGCAACGCCGGCAAGTTCTTCTCGCGTCAGGCCGAGCAGGTTTTGCTTTGCTGCATTCATGCAGAAGAAATCTACGAAAGTCACTCTCACCAATCAACAAAAAAGCCTCCCCGGAAACTCCGAAGAGGCTCTTGTCGGCACGATCGCCGCGCCTACTTGTTCACAGTGACATCGGCTTGCGTCAGAATCTCGATGCAGACCGTGAGACCGGAGGGGACGGGCGACTGACCCGCCAGCGTTCCGCTTGAGGAGAGCGTCACGGACATATTGGGGTTGTTTGGGAACGCGTTCAAGATGCGGAGGAGTTCGTTGATTCCCGCATTCTGCGCTTTAATATAGGGAGAACTGCCCAGGAGCGATTGAGGCGTGGCAAACACCGACCAGTTGGCTGGCGATGTCGCGTTCACTCCCGAGCCGTAGTTGAACAATACGATTCCGTTGATGTATGCGGTGCCGACGACGGTACCCGAATATGTTCCATGCGCGCTTACTCTGATGTCATAGTACCGTGCCGTCGCGATATCGCCCGACAGAGAGGACGGGATTTCGTCCTTCAAAAAAATGGTTTTGCTGCCGGAAAAACTCAGATTCGTCCCGGGATTGATATCGTAGCAGCCGCTGATCGGCACGTTCACAGGGACAAGAAAGCCGTCCTGGACGCAACTCGAACCATTCGTCAGCAGCGCGCCGAAGATGATGGAAAGAAGCAGGATATTGGTCTTCATGTATTGTCTCCGGAGTTGTTCAAATCCTGTGATCATGAGATCAGGCCGCATCACATACCGAACCCGATGCCGCCTGAGAATTGCGTCACGGTTCCCAAATTGGCGTCTGCGAAAAGATGGAAGAATCCGAGCGACAGTGCCGCTCCGACCGTAGCGCGGAACTTATTTGCCCCTTCCAGGCTGACACTTACCTGACCTCCCCCGGCCACATCAGAAGACGTATAGTTCAGGTCCATGGTGCTCTTTTCCCACGCGAGTCCTCCGTACACGGTGAGAATCGACAGACTCTTGCTGGCCTGTACTCCGATGGAAAGTCCCTTCGAATCAATGATGTCGCCACCCGTAAATCGACCGTAATATACACCGACGGCAAGGTCGAGCGGAGAGTCTGGAATCCATTGCGAGACACTATGACGCAGGCCCGCTCCCCAGAGCGTGGTCTTGGGTAAGGTCTCATCCCCGATCTTCGGAATGGTGATGAATCGGACGAGAGCCTCTGTTCCCTGAATGGATCCGATGCGGATCTGTGGAACACCGTGCGGGAAAATAGAGGTATTGAAAACGCCGTCGGCACCCCTGTACTTCAGGAGCGGATTGACGGTATTGGTGACTTCCGTTCCCTTCCCCCCGAAAACCGTGGCTGTGCTAAACGTCGCAGGCGTGAACCCGGCCGGAGTGTTGGCCGTGAAGGTCTTTTGGTCGTCCTTGACCATCGCTCCCATCGCGACGATCTCGAAGGAGAACCCGAATCCACTCTTGGCGATGGCAGCGGAGTGGTAGTAGCCCGAATTCATGTTCGCCCCGAAGAGGTCGGCGATCGGCTGAATATAACCGGTGATATTGTCCCCCCCAAATTGACGAATGGCATCCTCAATGGATGTCTGAGAGAGGACAGCCTGCGTTGGTACGAGCGTGGCAGCGATCACTGCCGCGGCGAGAAGAGCGCGAACACCTTGCCGAGGTGTCTTCATCGTTCCTCCAGAGAGTTGTTGGAGAGTGGGTGCCGATATCCCTGATCGAGAGTACCGGAAAAGTACCTAATCCGGACCTCGCAAGGGGTGAGGTGGATCACATTGTGCCAACAAGATGTCATCTCTTTCTTAGAATTTCAAGGATTTTCGCCATGTCGTCGGGGAGCTCGGAGTTGAAGGCCATGCGCCGTTTTGTGGATGGGTGGATAAAGCCAAGCGTTCTGGCATGGAGGGCCTGCCGGGGGAGGTTCTTCAGCAATCTCTGAACCTCCGCCTTCTGAACAGGTGTGCCCGGCCCCCAGACGATATGCCTCCCGTTGTAGCTCGGGTCGCCGAAGACCGGATGGTTGACGTGGGCAAGGTGGACCCTGATCTGATGCGTTCGTCCTGTGTGCAATGTAAGTTTGAGGAGCGAGAGATAGTTGAACTCCTCCAGAACGTCGTATTCTGTGGCAGCTGCCTTGCCGCCCCGGACCACCGCCATTTTCTTACGATCCGATTTGCTCCGCCCGAGCTCAGCCTCGATGAGTCCCGAGCGTTCCTTGAACCTCCCCCAGACAATGGCCTGGTATTCCCTCTCAATGGTCCGCCGCACAAATTGCCGGGCGAGGAATGCATGCGCCACATCATTCTTCGCCACCACAAGGAGGCCGGAGGTATCCTTGTCCAGACGATGCACGATGCCGGGCCTGGTGCTATCGTTCAGCGTAGAGAGCCTGTTACAATGGTAGAGGAGCGCATTGACCAGCGTGCCGGTATAGTTGCCGTACGCGGGGTGTACGACCATGCCGGCGGGTTTGTTCACAACCAGGAGTTGATCGTCCTCGAAGCAGATGGTCAGCGGGATATTTTCGGGCACGACATCCTGCGGCCGTGACCTGGGGAGCGTGACGTGGATGACTTCGCCCGGAGCAACCTGATGACTCGGGCGGACCTTTGTCCCATCGACCAGAACGGTGCCGTCTTTAATCGCGCGCTGGACTTTCGTTCGAGTGGCATTCTCGACGCGGTTGGTGAGAAAGACGTCAAGACGCTCTTTCTTCTTCCCCGGTGGAATCACGATTTCAAGCTCATACGACATCAGTCCACCGGCGGAAGGTTGTCAGAGGTTTCTGCTGCCTGCAGGTGGAGGGTCGGGGTCCGGTCCTCCGGGCGGATCGACGGCAGGAGGGGAAACAGGCAGAGGTTCATCCTCACGGATCGATCGATGAAAGAAGAGGAGGAGGAGAACTCCGACGGTAACCGACGCGTCAGCAACATTGAACACCGGCCACCGGCTGAGATGGTATCCCAGGAAACTGATGTCGAAGAAATCGACGTCGAAGAAATCCACGACCCTCCCGTGGAAGAGGGGCGTCCCCTGGAAGAGAATGCCGTAAAAGACACGGTCGATGAGGTTCCCGACCGCGCCCCCGAGGATCATCGCCAGAGCGACGCGGAGCCCCAGGCGTTCGGTTCGGGCGTAATAGAGGTAGGCAACAATGGCGATACTGGCGACAAGAGAGAAGAGCGAAAAGAAGAGTTTCCCGCCGACATCGATCCCGAAGGCCATGCCGGGATTTTCGATGTACGTCAGACGGAAAAAGTCGCCCAGGATGGGACGGCTACTCGCCAGCGGCATCCCTTCGACGGCGATTCCGAATGACGGAATGGAGATCCCCCTCACCAGGAGTTTGGTGACCTGGTCGACGAGGACGATGATCAGTGACAGCAGAAGCACACGCACGCGGACCCTTGCCCCCGGCCGTTTGTCTACTTCGTGGGTTTCTTCTTCG
>DAIUKN010000133.1:0-6942 GCA_036848195.1 Bacteroidota bacterium | reverse complement strand
GAGGATTCCAGCTCGTGCCGTTATCGGTCGAAAGATAGGCACCTCCAGAGCCGGCCCCGGCAAAACAGTCTGTTCCATTGACTGCAAACGTGGTGGGAAAGCTATTCGTCAGCCCGGTGTTCGCCGCCGTCCAGCTCGAACCGTTGTTCGTGGAAAGAAACACCCCGCCGCCGTACGTCCCTGCAAAGAGATTCGACCCGCTCGCGGTAATTGAGCGGACATCAGTATTCGTCAGACCTGCGCTGGACACGGTCCAGTTTGCCCCGTTGTCTGTGGAGAGGAACACACCGCCACCGCTCCCGGCAAAGAGAGATGCGCCAGTACGCACAAATCCACGGGCAGAGCCGCTCGTAAGCCCCGAACTTGGCGGACTCCAGGTTGCGCCATTGTCCGTCGAACGGAAGACACCAGAGCCATCCGTTCCCGCCAGGAGGGTTGTTCCGCTTACAGCGAGTGCATTGATGCGCGTGCCCGGTAGCCCGTTGCTTGAGGAAGTCCAGTTTGTGCCATTGTTCGTGGAAACGAACACCACGCCCCCATACGTTCCTGCAAAGAGATACCCTCCATTAACTGCCAAAGCATACACACGACTGTCTGTGAGCCCCGTGTCAATGCGACTCCAGCTTGCGCCGTTGTTCGTGGAAAGGAACGCACCCATGCCCGCCGTGCCAGCGAATAGATTTGGACCAGAAGCGGCCACTGCGTAGACAGGTCCAAACGCCCCGTTGTTGATGTTGACCCAGCTGGTGCCGTTGTTTGAAGAACAGTAGAGACCGCCATTTGCCCCCGCGTAAATATTCGATCCGGCCGTTGTGAGTACCCAGAAAACATTGTCTCCCAGCCCGGTGTTTGCAGCACTCCAGGTTGCTCCATTGTCCGTGGAGCGAAATATGCCACCGAAAGGTGTGCCAGCGAGGAGATACGTCCCGCTGGAAGCCAGCGCGTAGACTTCGCCTCCATATGGACCATGAGTCTGGACCCATTGGGCAGGCGCAAATGAACAAATCAGTGCGATGGCGAATGCAAGACAGATGGATTGAGTTCTCATCTTGTTCTCCTTTCAACGCAAACGCTGTCGGAGATTACTGACTTGAAGCAGGACTCGGTGGTCATTCGATCCTGAGCGACTTCATTGCCGCACGCAAGAGGAGTCGAAGGAGTCGTCACGTAGGACGACAGCACTCGGCGGCACACTGTCGAAAGAACGGTTCAGGAGATCTAGGGGGATAACCCGCGGGAGAGGAGGGAGTGCTGGTGCGCTTCCAGGTCAGGCGCGGGAGGCCCCGCATCCGACCGATGTAGCTTGGGCGCAATATGGGATTCGGACACGAGAAAATCAATGAGAATCCGAGGAGTGCTAGTCCCCCGATTCCCCACTTGAATAGCGACCTTCCCCGACCGGTAACCGTGCAGGCGCGAAAGGCCCAGGAGAAATCCCAGGCCTTCCGTTTAGCTGATCAACGTGCATAGTCACCGCAAAAGGAGAAGCTTGCGCGTCTGGACGAAATCTCCCGCTTGCAGACGGTAGAAGTATACCCCACTCGCAAGATTCGAACCATCGAACTTGGCCTCGTGAACTCCCGCGTTCCTTCTCTCATTCACGAGAACCGATACTTCGCGACCGAGCATATCGTAGACACTCAACCTGACCACTGACGACTTCGGCATCTCGAACTTAATAGTCGTGCTCGGGTTGAAGGGGTTGGGGTAGTTCCGATGCAGCACGAACTCGTGCGGCAAGCCGCTCGCTATTGACTCCATTGAGGTAACCATCTCTGATAGGGGTCGGCTCCAGCAGCCGCCGCCATACGTCCCTGCAAAGAGGTTCGTGCCGCGGACAGTTAACGCTAGGACATTCATATTGGCTAATCCTGCGTTGACCGCTGTCCAACTTGTCCCGCTGTTGGTGGAGAGAAACACCCCGCTTCCATCAATCCCCGCAAAAAGAGCCTGCCCGCTGGACGCAAAACACTGCACAGAAGCGTACTGTGTAGTGTCATAACTAGTCCGCGGCAATCCTTCACTGACCAGAAAATTCACTAACTCGATATTGGATCCCTTTTCGGGGGGCAGGTCAGAATCCTTTTAGAGCTAAGTCTTTATAGCCAGCCTTTGCGTTCTCGTAGTCAATCTGGTTTCCGTCAGTCCTGTTATCTGGTGCAGTCAGCATAGGGATGAAGGTGAAACCGAGTCCCAGTTTTTGACAGACCCTGAGAGCCAAATCATACTTGAACAAGTCTCGTTTGTCACCGAAATACTGGTTCTTCATCCCATCTCTGGAAGGCTGTCAACGGATTTCTCCCGACCGAGCACGCTTTCGTCAAGCACGTCAACTTCGAGCCGTTCCACAACGTCATTTGGAAGCACGGCAACTACACTCTCAGCCTCGCTCAACCTAAGCCAAGAGTTCTCGCAGACAACTCTGTTCGGATTTCTGTACCTCAATACTTTCCCTGACCGCAAATACACCGTCATCATATCAGCCTCCTCATGGTGTTTGTCCGTTGAGTCTTTCGTCTTTGATCTTTCCGCAACATACCAGGTTGTTCATGTCTTGAAGTAATGGGTGGCGCACACACCAACATGTGATGCTAATGCAAGGGACAGATGTGGACTATCCATTGAGCTGTCTTTTGTCTGTGTTACCCTACCGAAGGTAATGCACCCCAATAGCATTAGCAATTTCCGCCGTTCCCCTCGTTCAATTCAACGTGAAGACAATTCTGTTCACCGCCGAGTGCAGTTCACTTGTTGCCAAATGAGCATATTTCTGCGTCATACCAAGTGAACTGTGGCCGAGCAATGTTTGAATTTCATAGAGGGAAACCCCTTTTTGAACCAACAGAGAGGCAAAACTATGACGAAGGCTATGCCAATGCAATGTGTCATTCAACTCTGCTTTTCGGATGTACCGCTTGAATCGTTTTGTAACAAAGTCTGCGTTCATCGGTTGACCTGAGTAATGGAACACGATGGTTCCGCCCCCGTTCCGTTCTTTCCTTTGTAGCAACATCCCCCACAGAGACTGGTTCATCGGGATGATTCGTTCACGCTTGTTCTTCGTGAGAAAGGTCTCTGTGTTCCTTACTGTTATCACTTTTCGAGCAAAGTCAACAGCGTCCCATTGGAGAGCCAAGATTTCTCCCTGCCTCATTCCAGTCAAGATGGCACATTGGACGAGTTCCCTGAAATCCCTATCATCAATCGCTCTGAACTACGTCTCACAGTCAGTCAGGGTCAAGTACGATGGCTGAACTTCTGGAACCCTTGGCTTCTGGACACTCCTGAAAGGATTGGCTGAGATTAGATTCCATCGCTTCGCTGTCTCAAATACCGATGAGAGAGCCAAGAAGTATTTCCGTGCTGTCCAAACGCTGGCTTCTTGGGCCTTTTGAGCAAGGAATGTTTCTATCTCTCTGGGTGTAACCCTTTGCAAGCCAATATCCCCGGTAATTCTGAGGAACTCAGCCAAAGCGGTTTTGTTCGCCCTCAGGGTCTTTGCCGTGTGGATGCTTTCGGAGAAATTGAGGTAGTCTTGGGAAAACAGGGAGAGGGTCGTCCGATTGCGCTTTACCTGTCGAGTCTGTTCTTCTTCCTTGAAGGACTGAAGGAATCTGAGAGCATCGGACTTGAGACGGCATTTTGTGGAAATGCGCCTTCTCTTGCCGTCTTTGTCAACGAAGTAGAGATACCAGAATGTAGTGTGTTTGGTGAGGAACATGAGGACTGCCCCTTTCTAAGGGTGTCAGTCCCCACTTTCGTCCCCACCATACGGGACGGAAGCGCAAAAGGCGGGATATTTCGTGCCCTCGGGCAGATTCGAACTGCCGACCTGCGGTTTAGGAAACCGTCGCTCTGTCCATACTGAGCTACGAGGGCAACATTGACGTAACAACGGAACTCTGACAAGCCCTGAGAGAGGGCCGATGCTTTTCATCGGCCCAAGTCGAAGAGCTACGAGGGCAACTAATCAGCTCTGTTCCTGCAACTTCTTCTCTGCCAAAATCAGCACTTGTGTGCAGAGTCTGGTGCAGCCTTATCCCTGCATCTTGCCAGAAATAGAAAACCTCTCCCCTTCGTTTAGGTGCTTCCTCTGCCTCCTACGTGCGACAAAGGGCATTTACACTCTGACTTCAAAGTGGAAGTCGCAAACGACCTCGACTACTCTGATAAGATACGAAACAAGTGCAGCGATTTCAAGAATTGCTCCCGCCTCTACGACACCCGTCGGCCGATCATAGCTGACACTGACAGGCCCCCCCATTCGCCCAAGGATGCCCCGAGAAGCCCAAATGAGACAACAAGCAAGGGTTTCCTCTCTCCCTCCTTGAACCTGACCTGTGCTATCGCTACCTTCGATGCAGAACGTGGTGCTCCTTCTTCGCCATGGAGGCAAAGGCACGTCATGCGGACCGCACTTTTGATTTGCATTCTTGGCGCTCTCACATGGGTCGGCTGCACTTCTGTTGACACGGTTGCGTCGATCAACCGCTCGCGTCTGAGCCAATTGTCCAAAGGCATGTCCAAGGCACAAGTCTTGAAGATAATGGGAACGGACACTCTGCGATCCGAGGCATCACAAGGAATATCAAACCCATGGAGGAGAGAGAGTTTCCAAGACCATTCCGGCAGGTTTTTCGAGATAATTTACTACTACACTACCGTGCGCAACCGTGATGGCATTGTGAGTGAAGATGAACTGACCCCGATAATTCTTATGAACGGGAAACTCCTTGGGTGGGGAAATACGCTCCTCGCTCGTGCAAAGAAATTGGAGATTAAAGCGAAATAGCTTTTTCGCTCTGGGTTGCCCCTAAGCTTGCCGGCCGCTCAAATCATTCGCGCCTCTGTGAAGCGTTGCCCACCTTACCAGGTGCTTGGTCCAACAGAAACAAACCAGCCCGGGATCGCTGCATTCAGATGATCTCAGGCGATATCTGCTGAGGTGTGGCACACGCTTTTCGTATGCCGTCCCTGCCGGATTGCCAATTGGGACAGAGATACTTACATTCCGATGGAGAAAAACCGGGATTCGTGCGGGTATCTATGGAACGCCAGAGGATGAGACCGACGTGGGAGTTTGCAGGGAGCATATACCTTCCCAAATGGCACTGCCTTGTCTATCGCGATGAGAAACTCGGTGTCCAGAGAGAGGAGTACACACGGAGGCACCAGGCTATCCCCAGGGGGAAGCCAAAGGTCTCCTACTTCCTCACCGGCGTGGAGCGGAAATTCAGGACTGAAAAGCAGCTTATGCGCGCGTGGGAGAAGAAATCGAGGAAGGGACAGTCCGGTGAGATGATCAGAATTGTCGTCCGGGAATGCCTCCTGTTTGTTGCACTGTTCACTGTCGGTTTTCTCTACGTCGAGATAACCTATTTTCACCAGTTTCGGGGTCTGGATGGCCTGCGTGACCTGGTCGACGAGTTTCTCCGCTCCCTAAACCATCTCTCACGCTCGTACTTCCAGGAGAGGTGGTTCTTATTGCTGGCCCCGTATCTCGCTGTTCAGGCAGGACGGGCACTCCTCTTCTTGATCCGGCGGTTGACCCGAAGGAAAAGACAAGTAGTATAGACTACTGGAATTAGAGTGGAGTGAACTCGATGAGGATAAGTCGACGAGACTTGATGAGCAGGTCAGGGAATTGATTGTCTGCAGTCTCCAACGCCCGCGGTAGGTTGGTTTCAGCGGTCTAGCGCCAGATGCGCCTTCACTGCAATTTGCAGCAAGGTAGAAAACGCCATCCAATCTTCACCAAGGAGCCCGCCGATTTTTCCGTGGCACAAAAGCGTTGGCTCTGCCTTTTGGCACCCACAAACAGTACGGGCCAAAAGCGCGGAATAAATTCCGCGGTACAACGATACAGAGGCTCGCCGGCTCTCCCAGCCGCCGGCACTACCGGTAAAGCCCTCGCCCGTGAATGTACTCCTCCACCACCTCAGGCAGAAGAAATCGGATCGATTCGCCTCCCCGGACCCGCTGACGGATCTCAGTCGAGGAAATCGCGATCTCCGGGACATTGCAGTACATGAGATTCAACCCGTCAATCGGCGGCTGCTCGGGCCGCGCAAAACCGGGACGCGCCATCACGACAATGGTCGCAAGCTCCACGATCCTCTGCGGGTCCTTCCAGGTGTCGAACTCGAGCAGGTTGTCCATCCCCAGGAGAAAGAACAACTCGTCCCCCGGATGTACCCGGTCCATCTCCGCCAGCGTCTCCACAGTGTACGAAACCCCGCCGCGCCGTATCTCCAGATCGGAAATTTCGTATCGGGGATCTCCGCCAAGTGCCAACCGGAGCATCATGAGCCGCTCCTCCCCCGACGCAATCTCCCGGTCCTGCTTGTGCGGCGAAATGAATGAGGGTACGAAAACAACTCTGGATAGCTGGAGATCCGCTCGAACTCGTTCCGCAACGACCAGATGCCCCATGTGAGGCGGGTTGAACGTGCCGCCAAAGATCCCAAGTTTCATCTCATGTCCGCTTGACTTTTCCAATAAGTGATTGATACAGCTGCAGGGTGCGCGCTACAATCGTGCTCCACTGGAACGGCTGCGCCCACCGCTTCGCAGCATCGCCGATCGCCCGGCGCCGTTCAGCCGAATCGACGAGCGACAGTACACTGCGGGCCATCCCATCAACATCATTCGAAGGTGAAATAAGGAGCGCATTCCCCCCGTCGGAAAGCCCGATGTCAGCGCTTCCCGCGTGCCCCGTTGTGGTCACGCAGGGAAGCCCGTGACCCATCGCCGTCATGAAACTCAGACGCCTCAGTGTGACACCGTCCTGATACGGGAAGAACCCGATGTCGGCTGCGGAAAGATAGCCGGACACATCGTCGGCCGATAGATATCCCGGCCAGACCAGCGCGTCCGAGATCCCAAGCTGCTCCACCTCCTTCTGAATCTGGGCGTGGTACGGATTCGTGCGGGGCTCGAAAA
>DAIUKN010000132.1:891-6995 GCA_036848195.1 Bacteroidota bacterium | reverse complement strand
TTGCCGCCGTGGATCAGACGCTGGCCAACCTGTTCGAGGTGAAGGTGCCGGAAAAGGTGACAAGCACGATCGAGATGCCCCCCATCGTCTCTGAAAAGGCGCCGGAATTCATCCAGAATGTCACAGCTCAGATCATGGGTGGGTTTGGCGATCTGCTGCCGGTCAGCGCCATGCCGGTGGACGGGACGTACCCGACGGGCTCAGCCCAGTGGGAAAAGCGCAATATCGCTCTCGAGATCCCGGTATGGGACGAGGTCACATGCATTCAGTGCAACAAGTGCGCCCTGGTTTGCCCGCATGCTACCATAAGGATCAAGGTATTCAACCCCGCCCTCCTCGCGAAAGCCCCGCCGACGTTCAAATCGACCGACTATCGCGGCCCGGAATACAAGGGGTTGAAGTACACGATCCAGGTGGCACCTGAAGACTGTACCGGTTGCGGACTTTGCGTCGAGGTTTGCCCGGCGAAAAACAAGTCGGAGACGCGTCTGAAAGCCATCAATATGGCGCCGCAACCCCCGATTCGCGAGGCCGAGCGGGTCAATTACGACTTCTTCCTTGACCTCCCCGAAGCCGACCGACGCACGGCCAGGGTCGACTCGGTGAAGGGCTCGCAGATCCTGCAGCCTCTTTTCGAATACTCCGGCGCCTGCTCGGGATGCGGTGAAACCCCGTATGTCAAGCTGGCCAGCCAGCTCTTCGGAGACCGGATGATCGTCGCGAACGCCACCGGATGCTCCTCGATCTATGGCGGGAACCTCCCGACCACGCCGTGGGCGAAGAACAACGAGGGGCGCGGTCCTGCATGGTCCAACTCGTTGTTCGAAGACAACGCGGAGTTTGGCCTGGGGATGCGGCTTGCCATTGACAAGCACACGGAAATCGCCCGCGAGCTCGTGCAACACCTTTCGTCCTCCATCGGCCCCGAGCTGGCGAAGGCCATCCTCGAAGCCGACCAGTCCAACGAGGCGGGAATCTACGATCAACGGAAACGCGTGGAGCAGCTGCTCGCTGCGCTCGCGAAGATCACCACGCCCGAAGCGTCGAACCTCCGGAGCCTTGCCGACTACCTGGTCAAGAAGAGCGTCTGGATCATGGGCGGCGACGGGTGGGCATACGACATCGGGTACGGCGGACTGGACCACGTCCTTGCCTCCGGCAAAAACGTGAACATTCTCGTCCTCGACACGGAAGTCTACTCCAACACCGGCGGCCAGATGTCAAAGTCCACACCGCGCTCCGCGGTGGCAAAGTTCGCCGCAGGCGGCAAACCGCTGGCCAAAAAGGATCTCGGGATGATGGCGATGACGTACGGGAGTGTGTATGTGGCGGCCGTGGCGATGGGCCATAACGACATGCAGACCATCCGTGCATTCCTCGAGGCGGAGGCCTATGACGGTCCGTCGCTGATCATCGCTTACAGCCACTGCATTGCGCACGGCATCAACATGGCGAAGGGGATGAACAACCAGAAAGCCGCCGTCGAAAGCGGCCACTGGCCGCTCTATCGCTACAACCCGATCCTTGCACGAGAGGGAAAGAACCCGCTGAAGCTCGACTCCAAAGCGCCGAAGATCCGGTTTGAGGACTATGCGTACACGGAGGCACGGTACAAGATGTTGACAAAGAGCAATCCGGAAGAAGCGAAGCGGCTCATGGCTCTTGCAGAGGAGGACGCCCGGAAACGGTGGAAGACGTACGAAGAGATGGCGCAGGAGAACGGCGCCCAGCAGCAGAAAACCCCGGCCGGCGGACAGTGATCAAGCCGGTGGATCCCTTTAACGTTCATAAACGGAAAGTCTGACCATGGATCTTTCAACCTCCTATCTTGGCCTGCGGCTGAAGAACCCGATCGTCCCGTCCGCCAGCCCTCTCTCACACTCGCTGGACAGTATGCGGCGTCTCGAAGACGCGGGAGCGTCGGCCATTGTCATGTACTCGCTTTTCGAGGAACAGATCGCCCACGAAACCGCCGAGCTAAACCACTATCTCTCGTACGGCACGGAAAGCTTTGCGGAAGCGCTCACCTATTTCCCGGAATCAGACGCCTACAACCTGGAACCCGAGGAGTATGTGGACCTCCTTCGCAAAGCCAAGCAGTCGCTCGGGATCCCCGTGATCGGAAGCCTGAACGGTGTCTCCACCGGCGGATGGATCAAGTATGCAAAGAAGATCGAAGAAGCCGGTGCGGATGCGCTGGAGTTGAACGTTTATTATATTCCCACCGACCCAAAGCTCGCGGGTGACGATGTCGAAAACCGGTACTTTGAAGTGCTCAATGCCGTCAAGAGCACTGTGCAGATCCCGGTAGCGATGAAACTGAGTCCGTTTTTCAGCTCGCTCGCCAATATTGCCCACCGGCTGGACGCCGCAGGGGCCGACGGCCTGGTGCTCTTCAACAGATTCTACCAGCCGGACATCGATCTGGAGTCGCTTGAAGTCAAGCCGAATGTCATCCTCAGCACGCCACAGGCCCTCCGACTGCCGCTCCGTTGGATCGCCATCCTCCACGGCCGCGTCAAGGCTAGCCTGGCTGCGACGAGCGGGGTCCACACCGCGCAGGACGTCCTGAAGATGCTGATGGCGGGAGCCGATGTCACCATGATGGCTTCGGCCCTCCTGAAACACGGGCCGGAACAGATCAAGACTATCCTCGTCGACATGGACCAGTGGATGCTGGAGCATGAGTACCATTCCGTTCAGCAGATGAAGGGGAGCATGAGCCAGAAGTCCATTGCCGATCCGGCTGCCTTCGAGCGCGCCAACTACATGAAAGCGTTGCAAAGCTACAAATAGCCGCGGAGGTTCTTCCTTCGCAGTTATCTTCTATCCACGACTACTTCATGGAGACGACCGCATGGTCCGTCAACGTTCTATTCTTCTGATTCTCAGCACCCTGGTGGCCTTCGCATCTCTCTCTTCGCTTCTCGCGCAGGAGGAACACCGGAGCGAGACAAAGGCGCAGGTACCCTCACTGGACAAGTTCCACACGGTGATCTACCCGTTGTGGCATGACGCCTGGCCGAAGAAAGACACCGAAGCGCTGATCGCCATGCTTCCGGAACTCGAGAAGGGTGTCGCGGACATCTCCAAGGCATCCCTCCCGGGCATCCTGCAAGAGAAGAAGATCTCCTGGGAGACCAATGTCAAGAAGCTTCAGGAAATCACGGGAGAATACAAAGCGGCTGTAGAAGCGAAGGACAGCATGAAGCTCCTGGGCGCCGCAGAGAAGCTCCATGGGCAATATGAGGCGCTCGTGCGTATCGTGCGCCCCGTGATGAAAGAACTGATGGAATTTCATGCCGAGCTCTACATGCTGTACCACTACTACATGCCAGAGTACAGGCTGGAGCAGATGAGAACTTCCGTTGCTGTCCTGAAAGAGAAGATGAGTATTTTGGACAAGGCCACCCTCCCGGCGCGCTTCAAAGGGAAGCAGGACGAGTTCAAGGCGGCCCGGGAGAAGCTCTCCGCCGCGGTCGACGAGCTGCACGAGATCCTCAAGAATCCTGCGAACGACCAGGGAAAGACGAACGCCGCCATTTACACGGTCCACGGAGAGTACCAGGCGCTCGAGCGGCTGTTTAATTGAGCAGAGGAGGAACCGCAATGAAACGATCCATCGATGCCTTCTTCTCGTCACCGGCGTATGCCGTGGTCGGCGTTTCCGGGAGCGGGAAGAAGTTCGGGAACTCCGCATACCGCTCCATGAAGGAGCACGGATTGAAAGTCTATCCGGTTCACCCGAGGCTGGAAACAATCGAGGGGGATGCCTGCTTCAAGTCTGTGCTCGACCTTCCCCCGGACGTCCACTCAGTGGTCACCGTTGTCCCTCCTCAACAGACCGAGCGAATCGTCGGAGATTGCGTGCGAAAGGGGATCACCACCGTCTGGATGCAGCAGGGTTCGCAATCACCAAAGGCGATTGCTGATGCAACCGCTCATGGCATGAGCGTTGTGCACGGGGAATGCATCTTGATGTTCCTGGAGCCGGTGAAATCGCTCCATGCGTTCCATCGATGGGTCAACCGGATCGTGGGACGGTACCCGAACTGACCGGCGCAGGTCTCCTGTCGAGAATTCTCTCCATTTCATCCATGACCCGGTTCATCTTCTGCATGGTGAGTTCGAACGGGAGCGATCTGGTCATGTCGATGCCCGCCTTCTTCAGCAGCGCGACCGGATAGTCTGAGCCTCCGGCGGAAAGCAGATCCAGGTAGCGCCGCGTCATCTCCCTGTCTCCCGCAAGAACCATTTCCGAAAACGCCGCCGAGGCGGTGTAGGAGGTGGCATACTGGAACACGTAGAAATTGTAAAAGAAGTGGGGGATGTGTGCCCACTCATCCCTGATCTCCGGATCGATCACGCACACACCGCGGTCGTGCCCGTAATACGTCTTATTGATCTGATCGTAAAGGGCACCGAGACTGTCGCCGGTCAGGGCCTCTCCCCGCTCGGCCAGTTCGTGAATGCGGAGCTCGAACTCCGCGAACTGGGTCTGCCGAAAGACTGTTCCCCGAATCCCGTCCAGGTAATGCCCCAGTAACGACAGCCGTGTTGAGTCGTCGGTGATGGCCTTCAGCATCTGCTCCAGCAAGAGCGCTTCATTGAACGTAGACGCCACTTCGGCCACGAAGATGGAATACTCCGACGTTGCATAGGGCTGCGTGGTGTTCGTCAGGTGACTGTGCATCGTGTGCCCGAGCTCGTGAGCCAGCGTGCTGACGTCGTCGTACTTACCGTTGTAGTTCAGGAGAATGAACGGGTGGACATCGTAGACCGCACCGTTGGAATAGGCGCCCGAGCGTTTCCCTTCCGTCGGGAAGACGTCCACCCAGCGTTCGGTGAGCGCTTTGCGCGAGACCCGGACGTATGCGTCGCCAAGAGGGGCCAGAGAAGCGATGATGTGGTCGCAAGCCTCATCGTACGAATACTCGACATCCAGCTCTGCTACAACGGGCGCATACAGGTCGAAGTAGTGCAACTCTTCAACGCCCAGCAGCCGCTTGCGCAGCCGGAGATACCGGTGAAATGTATCGATGTGCGCATGAACATTTTCGACCAGCCCATGGTACACCGCCGGGGGAATATTGTTGCCGTCAAGAGCCCGTTCGAGACATGACGCATACCGGCGGGAGCGGGCGAAGAAGATGTTCTTCTTGACCTCGGCGGCGAGCTGCGCGCCAAAGGAGCGCCGGTATTCGCCCAATTTCCCAAAATACGAACTGAATACCCGCTTCCGGTCCTCACGGTTTGCCGTGGCACGGTGGAGACTGAAGGCCGATTTGTCGAGCCGGACTGTCGTACCGTTGCTGAACGTGGTATCCGGGAAAGGAAAATCCGTGTTGGAGAATATACTGTAGATGCTATTGGGTCCATCCGCGATCAATCCGGCGGTGGCGAGAATCTTCTCCTCCCCTTCTGTCCCCGTGTGATCCCTCCGCCGGAGGACATCATCAAGGTTGTGGCGATACACCTCGAGCCGTGGCTCCCCGGCAATCCACTGTTCGATGGTCTCCCGGCCAATCCGGAGGATTTCCGGCTGAACAAATGCTGTTCTTGCAGCCAGATCGGAGCCTGCCTGTGACATTTCCTGCTCCATACCGAGACAGGCAGAGTCCCGCGTGTCTTCGTCTGACCGCATGCTTGCGTAACAATAGAGGCGCGCATACTCCTTGCCGATCCGGCTGAGAAGGTCCAGGCACTCCAGCAATGGTGCGGGACCATCACCCAGCTTGCCGACATACCGGTCCAGCAGAGGGAAGTCGCCCTTCAGAGCCTCTGCTTCCACCTTCCACGCCGCATCGTCGCGGCAAATCTCCGTCAGGTCCCAACGGTAGCGTCCATCGATGTCCGCTCTGTCGCGCATGTTCAGTCTGTCCGATTCTGCCTGAGGGCTACGCCCCCCCGTTATCTGCTTGTCGCCCCGGTCTCGGGCGAATGTGGCGATAATGATAGATGTTTCGGCGCCAAGAATCAAGGTAGCAGGAAGGCACATTCGACATAGTTGGAGAAACTTTGTATAATAGGAAACTGATTGACGTCGATAAGGAGACCCATGAAGAGCTTTCGTGACCGTTTGCAGAGGGAAGTGATCGTGTTCG
>DAIUKN010000132.1:0-881 GCA_036848195.1 Bacteroidota bacterium | reverse complement strand
ATGGAGGCGTCGGAACCTACCTCTACGAAAAGGGCATCTTCATCAACACCTGCTTCGACGAGCTGAATCTGACCAACCCTGACCTTGTGCATGAGGTCCACCGCGACTACGTCAACGCCGGCGCCGACGTCATCGAGACCAACACATTTGGCGCCAACCGGTTCAAGCTTGCACCGTACGGCTATGAGAACAGGGTCCATGAGGTCAATGAGAAGGGGGCACGGATTGCGAAAAGGGCTGCTCAGGAAAAAGCCCTCGTGGCAGGTTCTGTGGGTCCGCTGGGGATCCAGATTGAGCCCCTCGGCAAGCTCTCCTACGACGAAGCAAAGGATGCATTCAGAGAGCAGATCAAAGGACTGATCGACGGAGGAGTCGATCTGATCATTTTCGAGACCTTCAGTCTTGTACCGGAGCTGATCCAGGCCATCCGGGCCGCTCGGGAGCTGACCCCGGCCATACCGATCATGGCACAGGTCACCATCAATGACGACGGGAACCTCTTGAGTGGCGCGACGCTGGAGAGTTTCATCAAGGCCGTAGCAGCGCACCAGGTCGATGTCGTGGGTTTGAACTGCTCCGTAGGGCCAAAGGCGATGCTGGAGGCGCTCGAGGATCTGAAATCCCTCACCCCCCTCCCCATCTCCGTTCAGCCCAACGCGGGCCTCCCGCAGAGCATTGGCGGACGGAACATCTACCTGGCATCACCGGAGTACATGGCCGAATACGCCAAGCGGTTCATCCTGACCGGGGCTTCAATCGTGGGTGGGTGCTGCGGCACGAACCCGGAACACATCAAAGCTATCCGGCGGGCGGTCCAGGCCCTGCAGCCGACCAGGCGAATGGATGTGCGCTCGGCTGAGCTGAAGGTCACGGCACCAGAA
>DAIUKN010000131.1:0-7070 GCA_036848195.1 Bacteroidota bacterium | reverse complement strand
GGTCCTGCGCCGGCACCTTGTCCATACCCGTGAAGTGTCGAACGGACTCGATTTTCTCTTCTCTGGTCCGGAGGACGATCTGCACGATGCGCTCCGCACACTGACGGAGATCGAGCGCCACGGGAAATGCGGCCTGCACATTGACTATGTGCGGATTGAAGCCTTCTTCCTTCTGCGCATTCTCGGAAGTCCCGAGTGTCAGGACCAGATTCTTTCCTTTTTCGACGGGCCCCCGATCGGAACATGAGTGAAGTATGCCTGCCGCTCCGCGTTGAATCTCCCGCCACGTTTGGCTATATTATGCGTATCGTTTTCTCGGGCCCCGATGCATTTCAGTCTATCGACCTCCAACCTCCTCTTCGCCCTGGAGAGACTCTCCCGGAATAAGCTGACCCGCCGGGATGATCTGGGCGTTCTTCTGGATCTGGCGCACGATCGTGGAGCCGACCAAGAGCTGGAAGAGTTGAGTTTTCAGGCGAAGTTCGCAGTGCGGGCTTTCACAATCATGAAACGTATCGGCAGAGAAGGTGAGGGATATGACCGCCTGGCCGCGGAATTCAGTGCCAGTCTGGAAAAGGTCCGGGCACTGGCTGCGACGCTCCTGCAGGGAGCGGTCCCCGACATCCGCGACCGGTTGTCGGCGACCTATCTGGCCATGACGCCGGAGTCTCTGGACCACCTGCTTGCCCTGCTGTACGATCTCAGCTGGTACAAGAATTGGCGCATCGATCACCCTGGAGAATCGGCATGGGAGATCAAGCCGCAATAGCGGCCGGTCAGCATTCCACCACATGGCGCGTGGCTCTCTTTGTTATGGCCGCCGCTGCCATCGTCTGGCTGGGAGGAGTCAATATTCGTGCGATGATCGGCAACGATATGCTGAAGACCGGAACCCTCGAGTTCGAGGAGTACCTCCCGCCGGAAGCGGAGCGGGAAATCTTTCGCCTTCTTTCCATCAGCTCCGTCGTGGTGATCCTGAGCTACTGTGTCGTCCTCCTCAGCAGCATTGTTTTCCTGATCTCATCCCCGCTCCGGCTGAAGGAGCACGGATGGCTGATGATGAGCGCTATCCTGTTCTATCTGTTTGTTCCGGTGGAGTGCTTCACGATGTATCTTGACGGGAAGATGATCTACCGGGAATTCTTCACGACCGCCGACAACCAGGTGTTTCGTGAACTGTTTATCGCACGGGTTGGTGCTCTGGCAGGCGCTCCCCTGATTGCCTTGATGAGCTACTACACCATCATCGGGTTGGCGGTATTCCAGCCGTTCCGCAAACAGGTGCCGCAGATTTCATGAAGCACGAAGAGATTATTGCGGAACTCCAGGATGTGGCCCGGCAGCTGGGCATCACGGTCCGCTTTGAAAAGGGGGATTTCGAAGGAGGCTACTGCATCCTCAAAGCCCAGAAGCTCCTGTTGATCAACAAACGACTTATGCCGACACGGAAGGCGGCCGTTCTCGCGAACGCCATGCGGGAAATTGGCATGGAGAACATCTATCTGAAACCCGCGCTGCGCGCGTACGTTGAGGATGAGGCCGCCAAAGCGGCCCGGGAGGGGAAATGATCAAAGCCGTGATCTTCGACCTGGACAACACCCTGGTTGACTTCATGGGTATGAAGCGGCAGGCCGTGACGGCGGCGATCACCTCCATGATCGATGCGGGTCTGACGCTCACGCAGACGGAGGTGCAAGCCCGGATCGACGCGATCTATAAGGAGCGCGGGATCGAGTTCCAGAATGTCTTCGATCAGCTCCTCTACGACATTTTCCAGAAGGTGGACTACAAGATTCTGTCGGCGGGCATTATTGCCTATCGCCGTGCACGAGAGGCAGCGCTGGTTCCTTACCCGCACGTCACCATGACCCTGGTGGAACTCGTGAAGCGGGGTATCCGTCTCGCGGTGGTCTCCGACGCACCCGGGCGGGAGGCATGGCTGCGCCTCTGTTACCTCAACTTCCATCACTTATTCGATCACGTTGTCACCTTTGAAGACACGGGGGAGCATAAGCCAAGCCCGGCCCCGTTTCTTCGGGCGCTGGAGCTGCTCAAGGTACAACCCGAGGAGACTCTCATGGTGGGCGACTGGCCCGAGCGTGACATGGTGGGTGCTGCGAAGGTCGGCATCACCACAGTCTTCGCCCGGTACGGCGATACGTTTGGAACGGTGGAATCCAACGCAACCTATGATGTGAACGATGTGGCAGAGCTCCTGTCGATTATCGAGAAGGAGAACGCCTCCTCGCAGGCGGGATAACCGGTCATGGTCAAAGGCATCGGCGTAGACATCATCGAGATTGCCAGGGTGCGGCGGAGCATCGAGACCCTCGGTGAGAAGTTCCTGCAGAAAGTGTTCACCCCTGGAGAGATCGCATACTGTACCGCGAAGAACGACCGGCACCAGCATTTTGCTGCCCGTTTCGCAGCCAAGGAGGCAGTGAGCAAGGCGCTCTCCACGGGATGGGCAGGCGAATTCCGCTGGAAGGATGTGGAGGTGACCAACGATCCGTCGGGCCAGCCGCACATAACGCTCCACGGGCCGCTGGGCAAGAACCTCGCCTCGTGCCCGGTCCTGGTCAGTATCTCCCATTCCGAGACGCATGTGGTGGCCATGGTTGTCATTGAGGATCACGCGTGAAGCTGACCGTCTATCGGAAAATCATGCTGGGATTCGGACTGATCATCGTGGCGATGGTCTTTGCGATCGCCGGCATGTTGTACGAACTCCACTCGGTGTCGGAGTCCGTCCGGACGACGCTCACCGTGAATCTCTTTTCCATTGATCTTGCCAAAGACCTCGGCGCGCTTCTGGACAACGAAGAACAGCACGCGCAGAAGTTCCTTGTCTCCCGCGATACGACGTACGCGGGATTGTTCGCCGAAGCCGCCGGGCGCTTCGGCAAACAGATGGACAGCCTTGCAGGAGTGGTTGCCGACAGAGGCGAGTTGGAGCTTCTCCGGAAAATGGGGGGGACACACGACCGGCTTGCAGCCGGTGTTCTGGCGCGAATGAACCGGCGTCTGTCAGGAACTGTCGCAACGGAGCAATCGGTCGCTGATACGATTGATACGCTCCGCGCTCAGCTTGAGACGCTCATCCGGCTCAACCAGAATTCCGTGGCTGTGGCAATGGCGGATCTGCAGGAAACCGTACCGCGCACCTTCAATGTGGCGGTTCTCCTGACGATGGGAACGATTATGGTGACCGTTCTCCTGGCGCTTTTCATAGCCCGGACGATCACCAGACCGATCCGGGCTCTCCAGGCAGGGACCGAGCGCGTTGCCCAGGGGCACTTCGACCCCATCAGAGTGACCTCTCACGACGAAACGGCACTGCTGGCTGAAGCGTTCAATGCAATGAGCGAGAAGCTGCGCCAGATCAACGAGTATAAGGCCGAGATGATGCATCACATTACGCACGAGCTCCGAATGCCTCTCCAGTCGATGCATTCGGCCTATTACCTTCTTACCGAGCAGATTCCCGGCCCGATCAACGATCAGCAGAAAAAGCTGCTTGAATCGATGCGCGAGAACATCGACAGGATCAGCGGCTTCAGCAACCAGTTTCTCGACCTCGCGAAGATCGAGGCAGGCATGATGGAATTCCGGCGCGAGCGGACGGATATTCCGGAACTTGTCCTTCCGATTGTCGAGAACGCGCGGATCATGGCGGCGCGCAAAGAAATCACCATCACGGTGCAGGAGGAGAAAGTTCCCGTCGTCATGGGAGACCGGGAAAAGTTGTCGCAGGTCGTGAGCAACCTGCTCAGCAACGCGATCAAGTATACCGACAGGGGCGGGAGCATCACGCTCGCGCTTCGTGCTTCGCAGGCCGGCGTTGAGATCGCCGTGAGTGACAACGGAGCGGGGATTGATCCGGAGGACGTCCCCAGGCTGTTTACGAAATTCTATCAAGCGAAGAACGTCGGCAAGGGGAGCAGCAAAGGGACCGGCGTCGGTCTCGCGCTCGTGAAAGGGATTGTCGACGGACACCGGGGGAAGGTTTCCGTCACGAGCCGCGTCGGGCGGGGATCCACGTTCACCGTGGAGATCCCGGCGGCGGAGGATCTGCCCGAAGGAACGGAGGAGAAGCCATGATGATGCAACGGTTGTTCAGCCTGGCGCTCGCAGCGACGTTGCTGGCTGGCTGCGGGACGCTGGTTGGTGAACCTGGAGAAGAAGCCGAGGCGCGCCGTCAGGTGGAGCTCGCTCGAACTCTGGAAGCGGCATCCAACCTCCGTGAGGCAGCTCACGAGTATTCTATTGTCGCTCAGCGCTACCCCAACGCATCCGTATGGCCTACGGCTGTCCGGAAGGCTGCGCTCCTGTATGCCAACCCGCTGAACTCAGCTCGCAACGACAGCATTTCCCTGATCTGGTTCACCGCCTATCAGGCCCTCCCGCTCAATCCCCAGGAAAAGGATCTCGTTCAATCCCACGTCTCGCTCCAGGGGAGGATGAGGGCACTCGACGATGAACTGGGCCGGCAAAAGGATCTCAACGACAGCCTCTCGGCGACCCTGAAAAAGCTTTCGGCAACGGTCGCGGCTCAGGGCCGCCGTACACAGGAGCTTGAGGTCCAGCTCCGCCAGACCTCGGATGAACTGAAAAAGCTCAAGGAAGTGGACGTCCGCCTGTCAAAAAACCGCCGCGGCCGCTGAAAAAAAAGGGCTTTCGTTCCGGGTTGCATCTCTGAAGAGGATTGTGTAAACTCAGGCTGTTGCGGGTACGTATCACTGAAGCGAGTCGCCATGAAATCGCTCGGCATCAAGAAGCTCTACTACTCCATCAGCGAGGTCAGCAAGATCACCGACCTCGAACAGTATGTTCTCCGGTACTGGGAGTCGGAATTTGAAGAGCTGAAACCTGCGAAGAACCGGGCCGGGAACAGGATTTACACCAACCGCGACATCAAGCTGATCCTCTACATCAAGAAACTCCTCCGTGATGAGCGGTACACAATTGAAGGAGCCAAGCAGGTCCTCAAGAGTTACACCCCCGAAGTCGATACGGGCGAACAGCTCGAATTGATTGATCCTCCCAAACCGGAGATGAAGATCAAGGATGAGCCGCTTCGCTCCGACGTCCTCGAAGTCAAGGCGTTCCTCGAAGATCTCCTCAAGAAAATCAACTAGGATCCGTCCCCGCCGGCTTCACCAACGGTGCTCTGCAGATTCGAAGCAATTGAACGTTGGAGCGGTATTAGTGGCAGCTACTCTCGGTTGCTGACGCGGTCTCCTTCAGATGGGGACTGACATAAGGTATTCCAAGGTTCAAACCGCGGAGAATGAAGAGGACCGCCAGGAGGAAGGTGAATGCCGGGAGCAACGCGGACATTTTCCTCCGTACCCCCGGGCGAAGCGTGTGCCCGATCAGCGAGACCCCCAGCATGAGCGGAAGGGTTCCCAGTCCGAATCCGGCAAGAAACGCCATCCCCCTCGGGATTTCTCCGAGGGTTGCCGCACCGGCAAGGGCAATGGTGAGGAATCCGCACGGGAGGAATCCGTTCGCGATCCCGATGAGCAGAAGGGAGAGGTGAGACCGTTGGCGGAGAAGGGTGCCCAGGTGAGTCCGCAATGCGGTGTACAACGAATTGAGGACCGGCCAGTGTGAAGAGGAACCGATTGAAGGAAGGAACAGCGCCAGGATCATGAGACATCCCACAGCGATCGAAACCGCCTGCTGCATCCCGGCGAGGGCAAAAAGCCCGCCGATAGAACCCATCAGAGCCCCAAGCAGCACATAGGTGATGATCCGGCCGGTGTTGTACAGTATCCTGCCGGCGACATACATCATCCCTGCAGAGTTCCCTGCGGGCAGCGCGATTGCGATAGGACCGCACATTGCCACGCAGTGAAAGCTTCCAAGAATTCCTATGACAAACCCCGACACCAGATCCATCCCATCTGTCCTTAGAGAATCATCACCGGTTGCTCGCTGTAGTACTCGGTGCCACCTGCCTTCCACGAGATCTGGATCCTCCAGAGCCCACGGTCAAGGCGCGTTGTGCAAATGTGCTGGCAACCGGCAGAATCGGGAGCAAGAGGCATAGCGAAATCTTCCAACTTGCTGGAGGGCCGGTACAGCGTGATCGTCCCGGTTATCGGCGGACCTGCGGTCCGGTACGGCATCCGAACGGTCAGTTCGTCGGCATGTACGCTGATGACGACCTTCTTCTCCAGTGCCGCCGTCCGTTGCAGGGTGCCGATCCGTTCCTGATACTTCAGGCCCCTGTCGTAGTACTGGTCGTTGACGAGGTCCACGGTCCGTGACATGGAGAGACCCACCAGAACCAGAATCCCCAGCACGAACAGGACGAATCCCGCGAAAATACCGATGCCCCAGTGAATCTTCATTGTCCCCTCCCCGGCCCGAGAAACGATGTCGTCAGAGTTTCCAGCAATCTGTCGCCATCATACACACCGACAACGACCGGTGTGGTCATTCCGTGCAGTGCCGAGCGATTCAGCAGGATCAACATCTTGGCTTCGGCGATTTCCTGCGGCGCCGCCTTCAAGCTGTCGCCGATAAACCGGACCTCGCCCCCCGTAGCTTGAAGTCGCAGCGAAATCGAGGCCGGGGCAAACGTCTTGTTCAGGACCTTGACGTCATAGACATTGCTGACCCGTCCGTCGGGCTGCTCTTGAAAGAACATGCCCGGGGTACGGAGCACGGTGACGTCCAGATCCTTCCTGTTCAGAAGAAGGAGAACAAGCACACCGATCAGGACGGTCAAAAGTGCTGCGGTGGCGATGATCCTGCCGGTCCAACGGAAGCCGGTCCGGGCGGCGATGTTGTCGGCGGAGTCGTAACGGATAAGGCCGCGGGGTTTGCCAACACTGTCCGTGACGGCATCGCAGGCATCGATACACGCGGTGCAGTTGACGCATTCGAGCTGCGTCCCGTTCCGGATGTCGATCCCCGTAGGGCAGACATCAACACAGAGATGACAATCGATGCAGTCACCTGCCGTTCGCGCCTCCTGCTTGCGGATCTTCCCGCGCGGCTCTCCCCTGATCTGATCATATGCGATGACAATGGAGTTCCTGTCGAGCAGGACGCCCTGC
>DAIUKN010000130.1:0-7083 GCA_036848195.1 Bacteroidota bacterium | reverse complement strand
CTGTAGAGGGGGTGAAGCTCGATTTCCGAAAGTAACGGTGCTAGCGGGGCGCCGGCAGCGGTTCCCGTGAGGGTGGAATCGGCGGCGATTTGAATACGCGTTCGGGCACGGCCCACGCGCCGGGAAAACCTCTTTCCGTAATCACTTTGGCAAACCGCTCGGCCTCAAAGCGTGTGACGAAGTTTCCCGCTCGGACTTTGTAGGTGGGGGGATCGTACTGAAGATAGAACCATTCCAGCGGGAAGAGCGATTCCGCAAGGAGCTTCTGGGAATTTGCCTCATCGATGCTGGCGCCCGCGAAAATTTGAACCCGGTAACCCTGGATCTGCTCCGAACTCACAGCCTCAGGTCTTGGCGCTTCGAGTGCGCCTGGAGGGCTGGCGACGGCGTCCGGGTTCTTCTCGGGATCGGGATCATAGTCTGAAGGTCGAAAATCAGATTCAAACCGCTTGAGGTCCTCCGCGCCGCTCCTGCCTTCCTCCTCTTTCCCCGTTTCGCGCGAGGGCCCGCATCCCGCCAGGGATATCACGAGAGCCACGATTGCCAATTTCATGTGAGTCATGGTTTGAGTTGCACCAGCCAGGAGTCTGCGTAGTCACCAGGGAAACCCTTTTGCATCCGCTCCCTGAAGGCGAGAGCGGCTTCACGCGTTTCGAAGAACCCGATCCGGATCTGATACAGGCTCAATTGCGTGTTGTAGTCATTGAGCACAGGCATCTTGAAACGCTGCCGGGCGGTGTTCTGGACGTTGCTTGCGAGATGCGGATCGCGGAAGGCACCTATTTGCACCATAAAGCGTATCTGGGGCTGTCCACCCGGCATGCGCTGTGCTCCCTCTTCGGTGTGGACGGCGTTCACCGTGTCCGTTTGAGACTCGAATTCCATGCGAGGCGCCGGCTGTTCTCTCACCTGAGGCGGGGGAGGAATCCTTTCGGGCTCAGAAGTCGTACCACATGCGGACAACACTGCCGCCAGTCCGAACACGGTGAGATGCCAGTGTGGCGATTTCACTCAGGTACCTGTTGACGGTTGCTGGACGCCGGCTGTGACGATTGCAACGCTGGCGCTTGCGCCGATGCGGTTGGCGCCGCTCGCGATCATGGCGAGGGCGTCTTTTCTTGTTCGAATTCCTCCCGATGCTTTCACGCCAAGGGCGCTGCCGACGGCGCGGCGCATTAACGCAACATCCTGGGTTGTCGCTCCGCCCGTTCCAAATCCGGTCGACGTTTTGACGAAATCTGCGTCGGACTCCATAGCAAGGAGGCAGGCCTTCATTTTTTCACGGTCGGTGAGGAGGCCGGTTTCCAGAATGACCTTGCAGAGAGCGTTGCCGGCATGTGCGGCCTCCGTCACGGAGCGGATGTCTTTTGCGACTTCGTCATAACGGCCGGACTTCAGGAGGCCCACATGAATGACCATTTCCACCTCTTTCGCTCCATCCCGAATCGCCTGTTCTGTTTCCGCCACCTTCGCCGCACTGGATGCAGCGCCGAGAGGAAAGCCTATCGTGGCGGAGACGCGGACGTCGGATCCGCGGAGGAGCGAGGCACAGAGGGAAACGTATGAGGAATTCACGGAGACGCTTGCGAAGCCATATTCACGTCCTTCCGCGCAGAGCGTGGTGACATCCCTGACCGTCACCTCCGGTCTCAGAGCCGTATGATCGATGATGCGAGCGAGCTCGACGTCTATCTTCAATTCTCTTCCCGCCGGATGAGGAGATACCCCCAATATAAACTGCGAAAGGGAGAATGTAAATCCCGCGGGCCGTTTTTCTGCAATCCGGTTTCAGGCTAGACCGGGAAAATCTTCCCGGGGTTGAGAATGGCATTGGGATCGAAGGTCCGTTTTATCTCCCGCATAAGGCCCAACTCCACCGGTGAGACCGCGATGGGGAGGTAAGACTTCTGAGAATAGCCGATGCCGTGCTCGCCGGAGATCGTTCCGCCCAGGGCCACCGTCAGCTGGAAGATTTCGCGGACGGCCGTGTCAAGGTGGAGGGTCCAGGCTCGGTCGTCGAGCCGATCCTTGAGAATGTTGACATGAACATTGCCGTCACCGGCATGCCCGTAGCATATGGAGGTGATCCCGTACCGGGAACAGATTTCCTTCACTCCGCGAACAAGCTCCGGAAGACGGGAACGGGGGACCACCGTGTCTTCTTCTTTGTAGGCCGAGATGGATTTCACGGATTCGCCGATGCTCTTCCGCAGAGCCCAGACGTCGTCCATCTTGGCCCTGTCCTCCGCAAGCAAGAGATCCAAGGCATTGTGTTCGGAGACAGCCGCGGCTATCGCTTCGATTTCGGCCACCAGAGCTTCTTCGTGGTTTCCGTCGACTTCGATCAGAAGCTGAGCCGGTGCTTCACCGTTAGGGAATTTCTTGCCGAGCCGGTTTTCCGCCGCCTGGACAGCGGAACGTTCCATGAATTCGACCGCCGCAGGTGTCACGCCCCGCGTGAAAATACCGGCCACCGCCGACGTCGCGTCTTCCAATGAAGGAAAGGCCACAAGCAAGACCTTACGGAGGTGCGGGAGAGGGATAAGTCGAACAACGATTCGTGTGATGACCGCAAGCGTGCCCTCGCTGCCGATCATCAATTGAGTCAGATTGTAACCCGAAACGTTCTTCAGCACCCGGCCTCCGGTGCTGATAATTTCACCTGTGGGGAGTACAACTTCGAGACCGAGGACGTAGTCTTTCGTAACGCCGTATTTCACCGCGTGGGGACCTCCCGCGCACTCGGCGAGGTTCCCTCCGATTTGCGAGCTGCCGCGAGAGGACGGGTCGGGCGGATAGTACAATCCGAGGGGCTCGAGCTCCTCCTGCAGCTTTTGCGTGATCACCCCCGGCTCAACGATCGCCTGAAAGTCATTGCGGTTGATCTCAAGGATGCGGTTAAACTTCTCCATGGAAAGGCATATGCCTCCATAGACGGGAAGAGCTCCCCCGGACAACCCCGTGCCTCCACCGCGCGGAGTGACCGGTATCAGGTGTCGGTTCGCCAGTTTCATGATTGCCGAAACCTGTGCCGAGGTGGACGGCTTTACAATGACTTCCGGAGGGAACGACAGATCCTCCGTCTCGTCCTGTCCGTATACCGCAAGTGTTTCCGCGTCTGTCAGGGCGTTCTCCGGACCGACGATTGCGCGGAGCGCCTCGAGGACCGCCGGCGAGACTGGCTGATACTGAGTCTTCACCTGGCCTCCTTCTCGGGGTAGAGGACCACCTTTACGCAATTCTGTTCATGACAATACCGCAGGGCCGCATCGCGGATGGTCTCCCTGGAGATTTGCCGGAGCCGTGATTCAAACTGCACTATCTCCGTCGGCGGCTCCCCGTTGGAGTAAAGTGTTTGCAGCGCGCCGAGCCAGAATCGGTTCTGCTTCAGACTGGTTTCGCGCTCCCTGTGGAGGGTCTCCTTGACTTTGGCGACATCCCGGTCGTCGGGTCCGAATCTCTTGAGACTGTCGATCTGTTGCATCGCCGTCATAGTCAGCTCACGGACCCGGTCCGGCGAACAGCCGAACGCGAGGTTGATCCTGTACTCTGGAATCGGATAGTGCGTAGGGAAAGCAGATACTCCAACGCCGTAGGTACCCCCCTTTTCTTCCCGGAGCGCTTCACGCAGCTTTATCCGGAGTATGTCTCCAAGCGCATTGAGGATATGCCGGTTCTGAGGGGACCATTCGAACGGTCCCGAGAAGATCATCCGAACCTGGCTTTTCTGTTCTATGCCGCGCCGCACTTCCTTTGTCAGACTGCCGGACGGAGGTCTCACGCCGATGTCCTTCCACCGCTCGGAGCGGTGTAGGGCAGGGAGACTGGCGACGTATGTAAGGATCAGTGGACGAATCTGTTCAGGCGTGAAACTTCCGACAACGATGAAGGTGAAGTCGCTCGCGTCTGCAAACCGGTCGCGGTAGAAAGCGAATGACTCTTGCAGATCAAAAGCGTCGAGGGTCTCCACGGTGAACGGCCTGCGACGCGGGTGGTGCTTCGCCATGGTCACGAGGATCGTGTCGTCGAAGGCTGATTCGGGGCGGGCGCCGCGATTCTGAAGAAGCCCCCGGATCCGCGTCCTGTAGGAATCAAACGCCACGCTGTCCATCCTGGGCGCGGTGAACGTCAAATAGAGCATCTGAAACATTGTGGGGAGATCCCTCGGTGATGCGCTGGCAGAAACGCCCTCCTCGAGTTCTCCGATGTACGGCGCCACACCTGCAATCTTCCCCGCGAGGGATTTCTGCAGGGCAATTCTGTCGAATCGTCCCAGCCCGCCTTCGGAAACCACGGATGAGGCGGTGGAGGCAGGGATGTAGAGGCTGTCCGGCGCAAGCGAGGTTCCGCCCGGACTGAAACCGCTCAGGAAGATTTCATCGTTCTTGAAGTCGGTCGGCTTGAGGATTACGCGTGCGCCGTTTGAGAGCAACCATTCCGTGATGCCCACTTCCGCAATCTCCTTTTGGGCGACCACGGTTCCCGGAGTCGGAGGAACCTCCACCAGAGCCTGTGAGGAGAGGGAATCGACATAGGCCTGCACCGGGAGGGAAGAGACGGAGTCGATCAGGCGGGTCAGATCACGTTCTGTCGGAATGTGCTGCCCGCTTTTTTCGGGGGCGCTTACCGTCACGACACGGTTTCGATCCGTTATCCAACTCCTGGAGAGCCGGTTGACTTCATCCACGGTGATGCCGGGAAGGAGGCGTTTCTGGAGCTCGTACTCGTAGGCGATTCCGGGAGATGCCTCGCCGACGAGGAAATTCCGGATATACTCAGAGGCAATCCCCGAGGACTCCGTTTTGTCCCGCTCCTCGTAGGCCCGCTCGATCGAACGAAGCGCGTCCTTTTTCTGTCGGTCCAGTTCAGAGGCGGTAAACCCGAAGTTGCGCGCGCGCGCGGTCTCGGTCAGAAGGGCGGCGAGGCCCCTTTCAATGCCATCATGTCTTACCGTGGCGTTGAGAGAATAGACGTCGCGCGATCGGACCAGGCTCCCCTTTGATGAAGAGGCAAAGAGAAAGGGAGGATTGGCCTGGCGGGAACGCTCGTACAATCGATCGTTGAGCATGCCGATAGCGAGGTTCTCGATGAGCGATCGCCGGTAGTCCTCCTCCGTGCTGTCGGGGGTTACGTCGAGCTTGAAATTCACACTGACGCCTGTCACCGTCATCTCAGGGTCGGTAGCAATTGCGAAGAGGGTTTCCAGATGGTCGGGGACGGGATAGAGCGGCCGTTGACGTGGTGCGTTGTTGACCGGGATGGCCGAAAAGTGCTTCCGGATGAGGCTTTCGATGCGACTGGGATCAAAATCACCGACGGCTATGACCGCGGTGAGCTCAGGCCGGTACCAATCGCGGTAGAATTGGCGCAGGGATTCGTGCGGGAACTGCTCGATGATCTCTTTTCTTCCAATGGGGAGACGATGTGCATATCGTGAGTTCTTGAAGATGACCGGAAGCTGTTTGTCCCGGATCCTTGCGCCTGCGCCGCGTCCCTGACGCCATTCTTCGACAATGACGCCGCGTTCCTTGTCGATTTCATCATCGTCAAAGGAAATCTGATGGGCCCAATCCTCAAGGATATCGAACGCTTTCTCGACAATTCCGATGCTGTCGGTCGGCACCTGAAGCATGTACACCGTTTCATCGAAACTGGTATAGGCGTTCAGGTCCGCTCCGAATCGAACCCCCACAGACTCGAGGTAGTTCACCAGTTCCTGCCGATGGAAGTTCTTCGTTCCGTTGAATGCCATATGTTCGACAAAGTGGGCCAACCCCAACTGGTCGTCATCCTCCAGCACGGACCCGGCATTGACGACGAGGCGCAATTCCGCGCGCTTCTCCGGTTTGCGATTAGTCCGGACATAGTACGTAAGACCGTTCGGAAGTCCCCCTTTTGTAATGGCAGGATCTAGAGGGAGGGCGACGTTCGATTGGGCTAAGGCTGCGGGCGACCCGGGCCAGAATGTCGCAAGAAGAAGCACCAGAAGAAAGTTTTTCATCGCGAGCGGGACAAAGTGCTCTGTTATCGTGACTTACGTGGAATCTTCTCGTCCCGCATCGAGGCATTGTACGCAAATGTCGCCATGATGACAGAAGCCTCCTTGAGATCATCCTCGATGGCGCGCTCGTACAGATCCATCGTGGAATGCCAGGTTCGCGTGAAGTATTCGATGTCGTCCTGAATGAACTGGAACCCCGGGAGCCCGATGGCATCGAACGAAGTGTGATCCGTGCTGCCCGTATTGGCGAGAGAGAGTGTGGAGGCTCCCATCGACCGGAACGGCGCGAGCCATGCGCGGAAGATCGGACGGAGCGCTTCATTGCCCTGCATATAAACTCCTCGTACTTTTACGGTTCCATTATCGTTGTTAAAGTAGGCTGAAAACCTCTCTGCCTCGGGTTTGTAGGAGACTGAAGGGGGGGTATCTCCTGAAGCTCTCTCCGACTCGCCCTGCTGGGCGGTCCGTTCCCCCAGGTGCTGCTTCACATACGCACGGGAACCCAGCAGTCCCTGTTCCTCAGCCCCCCAGAGCCCGATTCTGATAGTCCGGCGAGGTTTGAGCTCGAGTTTCTTTAGAAGGCGCATGGCCTCCATACAGGTTGCCACGCCGGTCCCGTTGTCAGTGGCTCCGGACCCGCCATGCCAGGAATCGAGATGTGCCCCGACCATGACGATTTCGTCTTTCAGATCCGACCCGGGTATTTCTGCGATTACGTTATACACAGAGTCTTCGCGGGTCGTTGCCACAGCGAGGTTCATTTCCAGTTCGACAGTCTCACCCCTTGCCAGTATCCGTACGATGCGGTTGTAATGCTCGGCGGCCACTGCGACCTGTGGCGACAGAGCGGGAGATTCCTGGTCGTAGACCCTTCGGCGCCTTGTGAACGGCGTATCGGGATGTTCCGGAAGCGTTGCCGCCTGAACGAAAATGGTTCCTTCGTCCCCGCGGCTTGGGCTGAGAATGGCTGCCGCTCCCTCCTTCAGGCACATCTCGAGCTTCCGGTACTCCACCATCGGATCCCAGGTGCGTTCCGGCCGCCTGCGATCGCCATCATCGGCCGAGTTACATCGATGGCCGAT
>DAIUKN010000129.1:0-7092 GCA_036848195.1 Bacteroidota bacterium | reverse complement strand
ACACTCCACCCAGCAGCGCTAAGAACAAACGGAGTGCGTCATAGAGAGGCAGTGTAGCGCCAAGACGGACCGATGTTCACGAGGGGCTCTACAGGTGCGGCGGATAATGGTGAAGCAGACAGCTTTTGATCCAATAGATCACCGGCTTTCTACCGCGGACGGGCAGTTTTCAAGTCCACTCCCTGGCAAGGAACGTATCCTGAAGAAGGGACCGCGACGTGTGACGGGATCAGGTGATGTTGAACAGCCACGGGCTTAACGGGATCGGAAAGTTGTGCCGTCGCATTCATAGTGGCCAGTTCCAGGGAGGAAAGTCAAGGTCACTTGAACAGGTCATTTGAAAGGGTTCGGAGGTCAGAACGGCGGTGAAGGATGGACGTGGTAGTACGCAAACACCCCGAAGGCGCGGGCCGCTTCCCCCTGCGCGTGGACGGTTCCGATTTCCCCCACACCATACCCATCCTCCCCTCCATTCGGGTTCCATCCATTTCGTATCCCGTGGTCTGTCAGACGATGCAGCGTGACGGTGGCGCGGCCATCGTGGTTGGTCCAGACATGTTCGAGCATCCGCTCGACCTTTTGCGGAACTTCCGCCATCTCCGTCGAGGCGATGGCGTAGACATCGAAGAGGAAATTCACGAATGCTCCATTCCCGTCCATATGGATCTGATAGAAAGAGGTCGGGTCTACCCAGCCCGTTGAGGGGTCAAGAAGTCTTCGGGCGGTGGCAAGGGCAATCTTCCGGTACTTCTCTTTGTTGGTAGCTTTGTAGAGCGCTGCGGCCAGTGCGGCGCATCCAAGACCATCCCACGGGAGCTCTTTGCCGAAGGAGGCTCGTCCGTGCCTTCCCTTCCAGACACCGTTCCCTTTGTACCATTGCTGTTCGATGCCGGGTATCTTCCCGTCTCCGTTCCAGACCAGCAGGGCGTCCCGCAAGTATTGCCGGTCGCCGGTCGCCCGGTACAATCCGCAGGCGACTGTAGCCATCTGATTCATGTTACTGTTCGTGAAAATCCGCTCGCCCACGCTGGCACCGGGCGGCCAGTTGTACCAGGTCCAGAATCCCTCATGATGGGAAAGACGGCCTTGTTCGCGCATCTCATTGTACCGGCGCATCGCGTCCACGACAAGACTCATATTCCCCTTACCGGTGATCTCCCACCACTTCAGCTCCGCGAGACAGACCCAGGCCTCGTCATCGACCCATGTTCTTTCGTCGCACATGTTCCGCAGATCGTGCTGCACGATGTGGAACCTGAAGAGACTGGAATCTTTAGTCAGAGCGAAGAGGTACGCATCGCCGATCGCGCCATACGCGCCTTCCCAGCAGGGTGTATAGACCGCGTGAAAGAGTTTGCTAACCGCAAGCGCGCGCTCGGTCCAGCCGGTGATGTCGGCCGGCGTCCGGGCGGCCTCAGTTGTTCGAGGAGCCGACTGTGGGGGAGATGGGGATGTATTCCTCAGAAGGAAGTAGATCGCCACAGCAGCAAGAAGAACCACCGGGAAAGCCAGTACCCTCCCCCGCCCGGCACCGGCAGGCTTTTTCGGAGGGGCGAGTTTCGTGGAGGCGTGGTGCTTCTTCTTTGATCTGGACATGGAACAATGTGGAGAGCGGAAAGGGAGAAGTCAAGGGGGGGTCGCAGCAACCATCTGTGCGCATGCAATGCGGGCGAATAAGCAGCTACTTCTTTTCCGCACGATACTCGCTCACCCTTGGGTTCTCCCTTTTTTCAGAGCCGATGTCTGTTGACTGACCGTGGCCGGGATAGACGATGGTCTTCGCGGGCAGTATCGTATAGAGCCGACGCACCGACTCAACCAACTTGTCCCATCCCCCACCACCCGGGAGATCCGCGCGGCCGACGCGACGGTAGAATAATACATCTCCTGAGAACAGCATGGTGTCGATGGCGTAGCAGATGCTCCCGCGGGAGTGTCCGGGTGAGAGGATCGCACGAAGGGTATCTCCGCCGAGCACGAATGCGTCTCCATCTTTCACGATGATGTCCGCACGTACCTTCCGGTGGAAATCGAAGTCATTCAACGCAACAGCCCATGGGAGGCTCTCCATCTCCTTCACCTCCTTTGGATTGAGCTTCTCCCGCCAGCGCAGATAGAGCCGAGCATCCTCATATTCCTCTTTTGAGACGCACACTTTTGCTCCGGGGAAGCGTTTCTTGACGGCAGGAATGCCCACAGTGTGGTCAGCGTGTGCGTGTGTTACGAAAATATACGTGAGAGTCAGTTCTTCCTTGCTGATCAGCGATAGGAGCGAATCGATCGGTCCGCTCACATCGAAGAGTGCTGCCTCCCTGCTCAGTCTATCGAACAAAAGATAGCAGTTGTTTTTGACGGGGCCTACGATCTCACGCTGGACCCTGAGATCCGCTCCAGCGACCCGGAGCCAGAAGAATGCGAGGAGCAGGAAGGAAAGAAGCAGCCGTTTTCGCATGGGAATCCTCCGTACATACCTGGTGGATGGTACGCAGGCGGAAGCCAATTGTCAACGTGGGCAGATCGACCGTACAGGCGAGACTTCCCTGCCTTGGTGACGAAAGCGAAAAGGAAGCTTTGGCTGGCACGACTTTCACATTGGCGGCCGGGAAGACCCCAAGGAATAGCCGAGACACCTGCTAGAGCTTTCCAATAAGCCTAAGGCCCGGATTTTCCGGGGCTCGTTACATTCGAAAAGCGGACCTCAGCGAAGGAGCAATAGGAACAGGTCAATTGAACCGTCAGTCCCCGGTTGCGTCACAGTATGGCGTTGAAGAAGTATCCTACGAGGAGGATTCCCGTAGCCACCACGCCAACAAAGATAAAGATGAGCGGCAACTTCAACACTTTTCTGAGAATGATTGTTTCTGGTAGCGACAGTCCAATCACCGACATCATGAAGGCAAGCGTCGTCCCCAGCGAAGCGCCTTTCTCTAGCAGCGCGTGAACGATCGGAATTATACCGGCGGCGTTGGAGTAGAGCGGCACCCCGATCAACACCGACACGGGCACGGCCCACCACGCTGATTTTCCCATGAGACTTGCCATGAAGTTCTCCGGCACATAGCCATGGATGCCTGCTCCCACAGCTATGCCCAAGAGGATATAGAGCCACACTTTTGAGACAATCTCGCGCACCTGAGTGAAGCCGAACTCCACCCTGTCGTTGAGGGTGAGCTGTTCTTCCTGCATTTCCAGCGGCTGCGACCGGATGGTGTACACCCAGTCTTCGACGTATCGCTCCACCTTGAGCTTGTTGATGACGTATCCGGCGAGGATGGCAATAGCAAGTCCCATGCTCACGTACAGAAACGTGACCTTCCAGCCGAACAATCCGAAAAGCAACACGACGGCAATCTCGTTGATCATCGGCGCCGCGATGAGAAATGAAAACGTGACACCGAGGGGGATTCCCGCTTCAACAAAGCCGATGAACAGGGGAACCGCCGAACAGGAACAAAAGGGGGTCACTATGCCCAGCATGCTTGCAAGAACATTGCCCAGGAGCAGGGGCTTATTTTCCAGGATCTTCCGGGTTTTCTCAGGAGAGAAGTACGAGCGGACAATGCCCACACAGAAGACAACGATCGTCAGCAGCAGGAGAACCTTGGGTGCTTCGTACATGAAGAAATGCAGTGCCGATGTGAGGCGTGGGCCCTGTTCGAGTTTCAGGAGCCCGTACACCAGCCCGTCAATCGCCGAGGGGAGCAAGAGGTAAACAATCAGCCAGGCGATCAGGAGAAGTGCGGCGAGCCATAGAGGCTTACGCTTCACGATGTTGCCTTCGCTGTCTGGCTGACGATCAATTCTTTGATTGCTTCGACTGTGGGCACACGTCCAGAAGAAACCACTTTTTCATCGATCACCAATCCGGGCGTACGGAGGATGCCATATGCAGAGATCTGCATGATATCAACCACCTTCTCCACTGTTGCGTCAATGTGGAGCGAGGCAACGGCTTCCTGTGTGCGTTTCTCGAGGGTCTTGCAGTTCATGCATCCGGGGCCAAGCACTTTGATAATCATGGGGGGGTTCCTTTCGTATTAAGCTTCCTGTAACGCTTCTGCGCGCCGCACGACATCCTTTCGAGCAACGGTTGCAGCGATGTCGAGGATCTTGAAGATCCGCTCGTCGGCGACCTTGAAGTTGACCCGAAGACCATCCTTCCAGGAGAAGAGCACTCCCGCCTGCACCAGGATCTTCAGGTGCCGGGAGAGATTGGATTGTTCGAGGCCGAGTTCGGGGGCTATTTCGCAGTTGCACCGCGGGCCCCGCCTGAGGGATTCCAGAATGCGAATCCGGTTCGGGTGCGCCAGTGCTTCAAGGATTTCGCTTTTCAACTCTGAAGCGGTGGTTTCCATGGGATGGCCCTTCATGTCTCTTCAACTATATGAGTATGTATACATATAGTATGCCAGCGAGCTTCGCGCAATACAAACCGAAAACGTTTCTTCAGGGGATCTCTTTTCTCAAAAGCCGGAAACAGGGGAGCAGATTCGATAGAATCGAACCAGGTCAGGGGATGACGAGGCAATCGCTAAGGATCATAGGCGAGTCGAGCGTGTTGCCACGTACACCCCCGAGAGGGAACACGAAGTGCGTTGAAGAAATCTGGTGCAGGAACGGTGCAACGGATAGGAGAGTAGAAGCAAGAATGCCGTGCGCAGGAGAAAGCGTGAACCCCACGCACGCCTTTGGTGCTGCTAGCGGCCGACGCTTTCCCGGACGACCGCCCTGATATCCGGATCACGATTCCGTTTCGACAAGCTCTCCTGTTGGTTGCGGGAGAACGTTCCTCCGAAGGTACTCCATTGCGGCAAGCGCAGCAACCGTCCCGTCGGCCACCGCAGTGGTGATCTGACGATACCTCTTTGCGACTGAGTCGCCGGCCGCATACACCCCCGGCAAACTCGTCTCCATGAGTGGGCTCACCACGATTTCGCCCGCCTTGTTCAGATCGAGGATACCATGCAGTCTCTCGGTGTTCGGAACGTATCCGATAAACACGAACACTCCATCGATCTTCCTCTCGGAGATGTCGCCTGTGACCAGGTTTTTGATCTTGACCATCTCCAGGGCGTCGCTCCCGTCGAACTCCGCAATCGTCGATTCCATGACGAAGCTGATTTTCCGGTTCCGTTTCGCTTCTTCAATTGCGTGGGCAAATGCCTGGAAGTGATCGAACTGATGGACGACGGTCACGCTCCGGGCGTACTTCGTAAGGGAGACGGCCTCTTCAAGTGCGGAATTCCCTCCTCCGACCACGATGATCTCTTTGTCCTGGAAGAAATCGCCGTCGCAAGTGGCACAGTAGGAGATCCCCTTTCCCTTGAATTTCTCTTCTCCGGGGACGCCGAGTGTGCGCGACCGGCCACCCGTGGCGAGAATCACCGCGGGGGCCGTGAATCCCTCTTTCCCATTCACCTCGACAGACTTGATCTCACCGTCGAGATCAAGTCCCGTGACGTTGATATTCGACCGGATGGTGCAGCCAAACTTCTTCGCCTGGTTCTTCATCGCGGTCGCCAGCTGATAGCCGCTGATGCTCTCAATGCCGGGGTAGTTCGCGATCTCGTGGGTCAGCACCGTTTGCCCGCCGACGGTTCCTTCATTGAGAATGAGCGTCCGCATCTTCGCGCGGGCCAGGTAGATCCCGGCCGTAAGGCCCGCGGGACCTGCGCCCACGACGATCACGTCATATGAACCGGAGTTCATTTCGTTACTGCCTTCGTTGCGAATTCGGCGTCGAGGATCTGCGTAACCTGATCCCTGCTCTGTATGCTGCTCGTCGCACTCACCACCTTGCCGTCTCTAAAGTAGACGGTAAAGGGAAGGCCGCGGAAGCTACGGCATTCCGGCAGATTGCGGATGAGGTGACCAATGGGTCCGTCAAACTCCATATCGCGGAATGCGACATGAGTATATTCGCTTTCGAGTTCCTCCATCACGCCGTAGACGGGGATGCACATGGGTCCCATCCGGCCGCAGCAGACCATGACGTTTTCGTTGTTCTTTAAGGTTTCCTGGAAGTCTTCTTCCGATAGGATGTGAGTAAGGCCTGTTTGCAGCATGGTACGATCCCTATTATGATTGTTGTTTGGTTGTTATGTACGAAAAGAATTACCGCGGCATCATCATTGCCCCGATGAGAGCGCCGTAGATCGTGCTGAGCCACGGACTCCGCGTAATCGGACAGACGCCGGACTTGCATCCAACGAAGCGATAGAAGAGGTACCCGCCGGCGGCACCCAGTGCGATGGGGCTGACCCGCCACATCCAGTCCAGAATAGTCCCGATTTCACCCTGTGGCATTCCAACGTTGCCTTTCGAAGTTAACCATGAGATGCAGAGAATCTCAGAAAGGGTGCAGAAGTCGGTAACAATCATTGGTAGTCCGTCTTAGCCGGGAAACGGTTCGCGCCCGAAAAACCTACGATTCCAACGGAAATTGCACCACGGACCCTCAGTTGCAGTGCTTGAATCAAATCTCTAGAGGTGCAAGTCTGAGATTGTCCAAGGGCCCCTCCCAAATTCTGCTTGTCGACAACGCTCCCCACTGAAACATGTTGGTCGGCTACCTAGCGAAGGAGCCCGCGGAGACGTTCTCGTTATTGGTATCTCAGGGTCAAATCTGTGGTACCGGCTGGAGGCGTGGTGGGTGCGGTCGACCTTGAGTTAACGCTAGAGCTGTTTTGTGGTCAGAAGATCGTCCGTTGCAGATCGAATGATGAGGTAATGAACTGCAATACAGTGCATTGCGATGCACTTGTCAAGGAAGATCTGTTCCCCTCCGTCCAATGCCGACCGACAGCAAAAAAAGCGGGGACCTGTCAGGATCCCCGCCGAGAGCAGTTCATGCGGCAGCTCGTCGCCTTGAACTACTTGACGAATGCCATCTTCTTGGTGGCACTGAATTGGCCAGCGTGGAGTCGGCAGAAATAGACACCCGAGGTAACCTTCTTGCCGGCATTGTCTGTCCCATCCCACTGGACGGCGTACTTGCCCGGCGCGTAATCCTCATGAGGAACCAGGTTCCTGATCAGCTGCCCGTGAACATCGTCCATAGACAGGTCTACTGCGCCTGCTTTGGGAATCGCA
>DAIUKN010000128.1:4715-7125 GCA_036848195.1 Bacteroidota bacterium | reverse complement strand
TCATTGTTGTTCCTCAGATGAATCCCGAGGACGCCGCGCATCGGCAGCGGCGCTCAGCGGACCCGCTGGATCTGAACCGGTCTCACGTCCTCCTGAACGCCCCCGAGGTAAAGGGACTTCACGATCTCTTTCTCGCCGAGATGCCGGAGGTAACTCTCGACATCCACGAGTTTGGCCCATATTCAACATCCTGGATCGAATCGGGCTTCATCAAGGCAGCGGATGTTCAACTGGGGATGCTGACAAACCTCAATTCTCCCGCGAAGCTCCGGCAGTATCAGCGTGAGCGTGTCTTCGGGTTCATCGCGGATGCAATGCGCGAAAAGGGTTACCTCCTTGAAGAATACATTGTCGGTTCTCCTAAAGATCGGATCCGGCACAGCACCACCGAAATCAACGATGGCCGCCAGAGTTTCGGCATCCTGGGGACGCTCTCGTTCATTCAGGAAGGGAGAAATGGAAAGGAACTCGAGGACCGGCTTGAGCGAAGGGCGCGTTCGCAGCTGGCCTCGGTCGAGGCTCTGCTCGAATTCTGCGCACAGAATGCAGCGGAGATCCGCGCGCTCGTTTCCGGCGAGCGGCAGCATCTGGCCCACCTCTCCCGCGACTCTGTAGCCCTGCGAATGGAGCACGTGCCCGGGAGCCGCACGCTCACGATTCCCGTTCGGAGAGCGGACACAAACCGTGACACGGTGTGGAACATACAGCCGTACCACAGCGTCGTGAAGGCTCTTTGCTCTACTGCCCTGCCATCGGCGTACCTTGTCCTACGTGAGGATTCCGCCATCGTGGCCCTGTTGCGTGCCCACCAGGTTCGGATTGAACCCGTGAGGGTCCCCCGCCGCGTCAAGGCCGAAGCATTCCGGACTGACAACATAGGCTACGATGTCCTTGAAGAGGACAGTCTCCCCCGTCCGGCAGGTCGATGGCTGGCGGAGAGCAGGGATTTGAGAATCGGCGATATTCTGGTTCCGACGAATCAGCTCCACTCGCTCTTCCTGGCAACCGTCCTTGAACCGGAGTCCATGTGGGGTATCTCAAAGTATCCACACTTCCGCGCGCTGGTCCCGGGAGCGATTTTTCCGATCAGGCGGCTGCGCTAACGGTCTTTCCAATTCGGCTTGCTCTTTTGGCAGAAGCCGTCAATTCGACGTAGAAGGGGACGGTTTTAGCAAACGAGGTCTTGACATAGACACCGGTGGATCGTACATTTGTTTTACACCTGTTCTCATTCCCCGAGTCGTACAGGCTCGGAGCACAACCACTCAGAACGTTCTCCGGCAACGATTCAGATCACCTCGCGGCTCACCATTGGGACTGCTGTGCTTCGGCGGCATCCTTGATGAGCGGCACTTCGGGTGAACCTTGCCAATGGGAGTTCGGTTTTTTTGCTCGCGTTCCAGTCACTCAGAGCGCCGCTTCTCTTTTGCTGCCACGAACATCATCGGAGGAGAGAGATGAAGACCTTCATGATCGTATTTTGTCTCGCCATGCTTCTCATTGGCGGAGTGGAAACGCTTTGGGCGCAGCCTGCGGATTACAACCTGATTCTTTCCAACAATGATGTCTTCCTTTCCAGTGCTGGGCGCCTCGGCGTATCCAGCCCAACCACAAATAGGGGGATGAACCGGTGGGCCTGTATGGACCTGGCTGTGAACAAAACGACCGTTTACAACTGGGATGACTCCACGCTCGCTGTCGAGGGGGGAACAGTGGACTCGGTATCGGCCGGCCGGAAAGCCGATTACATCCTCCGCCATGTGTCGAGTCCTGCTGGCGGGACGCTCGGGACCGGGGGCACTGGCTCGAAGCTTCAACATATCATGACGATTTTTGTCTGGAAGGACCTAAAGGGGTTCGTTGTCGCTTACCGATATAAGAACACAGGGACCTCTCAGGTGTCGGGGATAGCGGCATATGAACTCTACCCCCGCATCGATCAGACCTACACAGGACACTACCTCCGCTGGCGTTCTGCAGACAGCATCGCGTGGTTCTTCCGCCCTGGACTTGCCCACTTCCTCGGTGCGAAGTCCCTCAGTCTGAAGCCAACTGGAGCACGCCTCATGACTGGCTCAACGTTCTACAAGGTAGACAATTTTGCGGAGGATCAACCCGACTCTCTTCGCTATAACGCGGCGACATACTCGTCGTTTGACAGCGCTGTCGACTCTGCCGGCACCCCTCGCTCGATGATCATCATGGGTCTCGGCCCCGTGACAATCGCGGCAGGTGATTCGTCCGCCCCCATCTATTTTGCGATGGCGTACGACACGGATTCGACGGCGATGGTCACCAACATCAAGTCGCTTGAGGGCCGTTACAAGCAGAGGATCCTGACAGATGTGAATCGGTCCGAAGGCGTAGTCCCAACCCAGTTTGCACTCTCGCAAAACTATCCCAACCCATT
>DAIUKN010000128.1:0-4705 GCA_036848195.1 Bacteroidota bacterium | reverse complement strand
GAGCCACTCTCCCCTCCTCGTACGCGCTCGGCCAGAACTATCCCAACCCCTTCAACCCGACCACGACCATCGAATACTCGGTCGCAAAGGCGGGCACCGTTGAGCTGAAGGTGTACGACCTCCTGGGTCGCGAGCTTGCACTGCTGGTCCAGGGTGAGCACACCCCAGGGAACTACTCCGTTGTGTTTGACGCGTCGCGCTTTTCGTCAGGCGTCTATTTCTACACGATGCGCGCGGGCGATTTCGTCAGCACGAGGTCTCTTATTCTGATGAAGTAACGGTTTGGCAGTATCGCTGTTCTTGTTTCACCGGGTGCTCCAGCCGGCGCACCCGGTGAAACGACCAATATCCTTCCATCGTTCTATCCTCATTTCACTGTCAAGAGGGCTGCATGAAAAAGTTTGCCTGCATGCTCGCACTGTTCTCCACCATCGCATTCGGAGGTACGACCGGCAAGATTTCGGGGCGGGTCTCTGATGCGTCGACGGGGGAACGGCTCCCGGGTGTCAATGTTGTCGTCGACGGAACGCAATTCGGCGGCGTCACAGATGCCAAAGGGGAATACTTCATCATCAACGTCCCGGTCGGGACCTATTCCGTCCGCGCTTCCCTCGTGGGGTACCATCCCCGGCTGGTCTCCAACGTCCGCGTGATGGCTGATCTGACCACCACGGTGGATTTCCGGATGACGTCACGCGACATCCAGGCGGACGAGGTGGTCGTATCCGCCAGCAGGCCGGCCATCCAGCAGGACCGGACTTCCACGAAACACACGATCGACGCGGAGGTGATCAACTCCCTGCCGGTCGATGACTTCCGGCAGGTGGTGCAGATTCAAGCGGGCGTCAATGGGAGCCACTTCCGCGGGGGGCGATTCAATGAGTCCCTCTTCCTCGTGGACGGCATCCAGATCAAAAGCCCTGTGAACGGATACACCGGGAACACCGGCGGCTTCTCCGCGAACATCCCGCAGATCAATGTCGACGAGGTTCAGGTATCAACGGGCGGCTTCGAGGCGGAGTACGGGAACGCCCAATCGGGCGTTGTGAATACCCTCACGCGGGATCCGGGGAGCACGTTCAGCGGGAAGTTGCGTGCACGGACCTCGGACTTCCCCTGGGCGAAGATTCAGTACAACCCGAATGACTACGGCACCGGGCTTCCGGACTGGAAGAGTTTCGAATTCTATGGTTCATCGCCGGCCATCTTCATGGGCGATGTGAAAATGGCAATGACGGGTTCGGCAGATGTCGCGTGGCAAACGCGATCCTTCCTGACCCACGAGAACTTCTACCGCCAATCGTACCAGAGCAAGCTGCTCACCTCGATGGGGAATACCAAAATAACATTCAGCGGGCTGCTTTCCCTCTCCACGGTATACGATTATTACCATCGCTACTCGAAGTTCGGCCCGATCAGCCAGGGATACCAGACCGACCATTTCGAGCGCGTGACTGGATCATCAACCGATCCCGTCCTCCAGCGCTACCACTTCGTGGATAACCCCGTCGGCACGCCCTCGCCTCTGGTACGGACGTTGACCGACTCGGTCCTCTTCGAGGGGAGGAAGTACGGAAAGGTGCAGGACATTTACCAGGCGGGCATGCAGGACCACATCTCGGTCCCAAAGAATACTTCCTTCAATGTAGGTGTCTCCTTGACACAGACATTGAGCAAGAGCTCGTTCCTGGATGTCAAGATCTCAGAGTTTTATAACCGGTTTCACGAGGTGGTTCGCAACGTTGACGACCGGGCGAAGGACGGTGACACGCAGAGGGAGCTCTACTGGGGTGACAACAACAGCAGCCCGTTCCCCGCGAAAGGCTACATGGACCGCCAGTTCGTCGAAAGCTACTGGTATTATACGGGGGACGAAGGTTGGTGGTTTGACCAGCTGGCCCGGACATATTCCCTGCGCGCAGACTACTCGAATCAATTCAGTAACTCAAACCTGCTGAAAACCGGTATAGAGGTCAACTACAGCAGGGGCGACGTGGAAAAAGTGAGTTTCGAGTCCGTAACGAATCCACGGTTTGACCTCTGGTCCGAGGACCTGGTAGAATTCGCCGCTTACGTGCAGGACAAGATAGAGGTGCGCGACGGGTTCATTTTGAACGCCGGGCTTCGCCTGGACTACTTCAATCCCAATGGGTTTGGGAATGCCGTGTTGTACCCCGCAGATCCGACGGACCTCTCAAACCCCGCGCGCCGGAATAACCTGACGTCGGCGGATAAGGTGCAGCCCCGCTGGCAGGTGAGCCCGCGCATCGGCATTGCCCATCCGATCACGGAGCAGGACAAGATTCATTTCACCTATGGGCACTTCTTTCAGCGGCCCGACTTCAGGTACCTTTACGAAAACGTCAACCTTGATTTCCGCTACTCAACCAACGTCGATATCGGAAACCCGCGCTTGTTGCCCGAAAAGACGGTCTCATACGAGGTCGGCTGGGAACATCTCTTTTCCGAGTTCCTGCGCCTCGGCGTTGTGGGGTACTACAAGGATATCACGAATCTCGTGACAGCCACCGACTACTCTATTGTCGGCGCATCCGAGTCGTACCAGGTCTACCAGAATCAGGACTATGCTAATGTGCGCGGATTTGAGTTCACGCTGGAGACAGTGGGTCCGCAGGCGATCGGAGGCATGATCAACTATACCTACGCATATGCAAACGGCCGCTCGTCGTCCGTCTTCAAGGGAAACACCGAAGTTGTGCCTCGACGCCTCGATCCGCTCGACTGGGACATACGGCACAAAATCAATGCGAATATCTTCCTCCGGTCTTCCGGTGCCGTCAAGGATGTTATCGGCGACGCAGAACTCACGGTTCTGGTGTCCGTGCGCTCCGGTTCGCCGTACACGCGCAACACGCGCGACGTTTTTCCACTGTTCACTCTCCGGAACGACGGGCGTCTGCCGTGGTACAAGAATGTGGACATGCGGTTCAGAAAAACATGGAGTCTCAGCGGCCTTCAGCTCTCGTTCCTCGCGGAAGTGCTGAATCTGTTCGACTGGCGGAATGTCTCCTACATCGCCGGGGGCCGAGAAGGGATCCAGCAGTATGAAGAGACGGGAAATCCCCGGGGACCGTATCAGGATCCGCAGGCCTACACTCCGCCGCGGGTCTACCGCCTTGGATTCGAAATTCAGCTCTGACGAGGACACCATGAAAAGAATCTTCATCATTCTCTCTGCTGCTGCCGTTGCCCTCGGATCACTCGGTTTCGGCAAAGATGACAAGCGCGAGCCGTTTGCCAAGCCGGGTTCCACCACGGAGGTCCCGAAACTGGGCTTCAGTCACAAGGTGGGCCGGTTGTGGACGATGGTTACCAACTACGGGAAGTGGGGAGATGAGAAGTACATTGACCCCAACTTTGAATGGCCCGGCGGAAGCGGGAACATCTACGGTTGGCGCACGTCCCTCTGGGTAGGCGCCATGATCAACGGGACCGGCACCGTTTCCGCAGGCGACGATAACCAGTTCGTGCCCCTGGATTCGATCCAGGTCATCACACGCGCTCAGGGTGCCAAATCCGCCGAGGACACGTGGACGCGTTACACGGACCTCAATCCGCCCAACCCGGGTGTGTCGCACCGGAATATCGGAGTGGTCATCACGGAACGGTCGCTCGCCTGGGACCAGTCCTACAACAGCGACTTCATCATCAACGATTTCTGGATCCGGAACGTCGGCGATGACACCACCAAGGATGGTATCATCGATCTGAAGCGGACACTGACCGGCGTTTACGTGGCATTCCGTATGGATTGCGATGTCTCCGGCTTCGCTGGGTCAAGTACCGACTCGCGGCTCTGGGACCAGGACGACCTGACGGGGTATGATGACGTCAACAAAGTGTGCTACCTCTATGACGGTGACAGCCCCGCCGTCGCCGGGAACGACACCGGAAACCCCGATCCCGTCACCGGCGTGCTCCGCTCGCCGGGGTATGTCGGCCTGCGCCTGTTGTACGCCGACAGTGCTCACCACCAGGGAACAGCCAAGGGGAAGTGGACGATGTTCGCGCCGACGGCCCGGTACAACGAGCCGGCCGCACCGGATGCCGAGTACGAATACATCCGAAGGACTGTCTTCTTGCAGGATTCGGTGGTGCGCGATTATCGTATCGTCAACTCAATCGGGCCGTACACGATTCCCCCCGACGACTCCATCCACGTGGTCATTGCGTGGGTGATAGGCAGAGGGAGGGACGGAATCATCAAAAACTCCCAGGTCGCTCAGAATTTCTTCGACGGCAATTACGCGCGTGTTCCTTCCGCGCCGGACCAACCGAACTATGCCCTCAGCAGCATTCCAGCGGGCGGGACTGGCTCGATTGTTCTTTCGTGGAAGAACAACGCCGAGACGAGTCGTGATCCTCTCACAGGACAACAGGATTTCGACGGATACGCGCTCTATCGGTCCACGCGCCAGGATGCCGGCGGCAACCCGATTTGGGATACCCTGGCGGTCTATCCCAAACAGCTGAACCCCAAGACCGATTCTGACTGGATCGGTCGGCCATTCCTCAAAAGCTGGCCGCCGCCGAAAACGATGCAGAATGGCGATTCAGTATACTCCTACGCAGATCCCAACTTGCCGAACGGCATGATCTACACCTATGCGGTCACCGCGTTCGACCGGGGCGACACGTCGCTCGGCATCGGCCGCCTGGAGAACCAGATCGGCAAGGGAAAGCC
>DAIUKN010000127.1:0-7198 GCA_036848195.1 Bacteroidota bacterium | reverse complement strand
CAGTGCCCACATTCTCAGCGGCCCGGGAGATGCCAATCCCCCTCCGACCCCGGGCTCCAATCAGGAATCCCTTGATTGACAATCCTTTCTGCGTCGGGTTAGCGATGTCTTGTGTCAGCCGTCACGCGGAAAGAATAGGGCTTGACTTTTGTGTGGGTAAGCGGTACTTTTTAAAGTCGTAAATATTCCGTTCTTTGTATAATATTATAGACACAAGGAGTTGAATCTTTTCGGCCTACTTTTCGTTTCAAGGCGGAGATATCGCATCTAGGCGAGAAGTCTAAACTCACCTATGTCGAACATTCTGGGGGGATGAATGGTCATCAAGCACCACATTGTCATTCTGGTGATTCTGGCCATGATCATAGGGTGTACACCGATGGACGAAGCGGTCGTCAGGAGAACGGGGAGCAGCCGCGGTATGGAAGAGCCGGCGAAGGTCGCTTCAGTGCAAGAGAAAAGCGAAGCGAACCCCGAGGTAGTACTGGATCCTTTGATGCAGTCGTTCATCCGTGAACATGGGGCGGCAATACGGCGATATGCCGAGCGATACGGGTTCGATTGGAGGCTCGTTCTGGCCATGGTGAAGCAGGAATCCCGCTTCACCTCCGATGCTCAGAGCCACAAGGGCGCTCTCGGGCTGATGCAGATCATGCCTTTAACGGGAGAGCAGCTGGCGAAAAGCCTGGATCTTGAGGGTACGAGCCTTCCCGAGGACAATCTCAGGGCCGGCGTCTACTATCTCAAAACCCTGTATGATTTGTTTGAAGGGGTTGAGGAGCCCGACCGGACGAAGTTAACCCTGGCGGCGTACAACGCGGGGATTGGCAGGATTTACGACGCCCAGGAGCTGGCGGCATATCTGCACGATAACCCGGGTCGATGGCAGGCGATACGAGATGCCCTTCCGCTCCTGTCCAAGCGGTTTTATACTCTCCATAAAAACGTATGGGAGCAGGAAAAGCCAAAGGCAGGGTGGTTCGGGAACGCCAAGGAAACCATCGCGTATGTGGAGAGAGTGATCAACAATTATGACGAATATCGGCTCGTCCTGAATTGATCAACACCCGCCGAGTCACAAAAAGCGCCCGATCCGCAACAGCGGATCGGGCGTTTGTTTTTCGGGGGACCCGGACTCGGATTTGCCCGTTCGATTGTGGTCCCACCGGGCCCGAGGGCCCATGGGATCAGCGCATGTGGCTCGAATAGGTGCGTCAGGGGAGCAGAATCGCGGAAGCAACGACGGTGGTCCAGATCCCGTCCTTGTGGCCTTCAGCGGATTGCGTGATGTTAAATGTTCTGACGATCTTGCCGCTCATCTTGTAGAGCTTCTCGCGTTCGTCCCACGCAACGGTGGGGTCAAATTCGAGACCCAGGGTCGTTGCGAGCATCGTTGCGGCGAGGTCTTCTGCGTACTCACCCGCCTTCTCATCGGTCTCTCCGAAGGGGTGATGCTCCGAGAGGTAACCGTACATGGAAGTGTCGGCGGGCTGTGCAACACCGATGGACGAGGCGATCAGGCGATTCGGCTCATTGGTGGCATTTCGTGCCATAACGGCAAAGGTGATCTGTCCCGGTTGCAGAAACTTGATGCCTTCCTCCGCCGAGATTCGTTTGCACCCCGGGGGATAGATGCTTGACACGGTGACGAGGTTGCACTTCTCGATCTTCGCATCACGGAGTGCCAGCTCGAAGGATTGCAGATAATCTTTGTGGCGGCCCACCCCCTTGGTAAAGAAGACCTTTGTCGGTACGTACACTAGCTCATCTCCATTCTGATAAGAGTATGATGGTGCCTGGAACTATGAATTGCCCGGTTGCTCCCGGATGACGATACGCCAGAAAACTTTCTTCCCGATTTTCAGGATGAACGTTCCATGCTGCGGAGGGGCCTGAAAGGGATCATCGACCCTCTGGCCGTCAACATAGAGCCCGCCGCTTTCGATCAGGCGCCGGGCTGCACTGCCGGACTCGACAGAGCCGGTGGCGACCGTGAGGGTGATGTAGTTCTTCAGCTGCTCCTGCATGGGTCGGAATTCATCGAGATCCGTCGGTGCGGTCTTGTCGCGGAATTTTCTATTGAAGTCCTCTTCCGCCGCCCGGGCCGCTTCGCGATTGTGATACATCCGAACCAGCTCACGTGCAAGACGGCGTTTGAGGTCCATGGGGTTCACGGTGCCGCCATCGAGCAGTGACTTGATCCCGCCGAGATCGGACGCAGGGACATCTGTGGCGAGCAGATAGTAGTCGTAGATGAGCCGATCAGGGATCGAGAGGGTCTTCCCGTACATTTCCGCCGGTGACTCGTTAATCGCGATGGAGTTGTCCAGCGACTTGCTCATTTTCTCCACGCCATCGGTTCCCGGAAGAATAGGAAGGGTGATAGCGATTTGCGGGTCCATCCCCTGTTCTCGCTGAATGTCCCTGCCAACGAGAAGGTTGAATTTCTGGTCTGTTCCCCCGAGCTCGATGTCGGCCTGGACGGCCACAGAGTCCATTGCCTGTGCCAGGGGATAGAGGAGCTCGTGGACGCTGATCGGTTCCCCCCCCTTGTAGCGGCGCTCGAAGTCGTCCCGCTCCAGGATTCTTGCGACCGTGTACTTGCTTGCCAGCAGGATCACGTCGGCGAACGTCATCTTTCCGAGCCACTCGGAATTGTACAGCATCTGGATCTTCTTCGCGGAGAGAATCTTCGTGGCCTGTTCGAAGTAGCTCTGTCCGTTGTTGCGGGTTTCCTCGAGGGTAAGGGGAGGGCGGGTTTTGCTCCGTCCGGATGGGTCTCCGATCATGCCTGTGAAGTCACCGACGATGAGGATTGCTTGGTGCCCGAGGTCCTGAAACTGCCTGAGCTTTCGTAGCACAACCGAGTGGCCCAGGTGCAGATCCGGACGGCTTGGGTCGCACCCCAGCTTGACGTTCAAGGGTCTCTTCGTCGCGATGGAGTGTTCGATCTTGCGGGCGAGGTCTTCTTCACGAATGATCTCAGCGACGCCGCGCTTGATGATATCGAGCTGTTCGTTCAGAGGCGGGAACAATGTCGGGGTTTACCTCGCGTACCGTCGTCGGATGTCTCGCTTGATCTCACGTTCGGCAATGTCATGCCGCCGATCGTACTCTCTTTTTCCCCGGCAGACGCCGAGGAGGACCTTGGCGATGTTTTTCTTGAAATACACTTTAAGCGGAATCAGTGTCAGTCCCTTCTCTGCAGTCCGCGCAGCGAGCTTCCGGATCTCTTTCTTGTGGAGGAGGAGTTTCCGGTCGCGGAGCGGATCGACGTTTGTGTAGCTCCCCTGTGCATAGGGGCTGACGTGCATGCCGAGGAGCCAGACCTCGCCGTTCTTCAGAAGGGCGTAGCCGTCCGTCAGGTTCGCGTTTCCCTGGCGAAGCGATTTGACCTCTGTTCCCTTCAGTGCAATGCCCGCCTCAAGCGTTTCGAGCACGGTGTAGTCATGGCGTGCCTTCCGGTTTGTCGTGACCACATGTTCACCACCCTCCTCTGGCACAGGCATCGCGCAATCTGGAAAATTTTGCATAGTATACCGAATTACAGGCGGAAAATCAATGCGGCGTTGTTGATTGACTTTCAGAACCGCATTCGGTATCTTTTTTCCCGGAGTCTGTTGAGGGAAGACCATATGCTTCCCTTTTTTTCGTTTTGGCCGGAGAGTCAGATGGGACAGAAAGAGTTCGATGTTCTCGTGATCGGGGGCGGACCGGGAGGCTACACGGCGGCTATCCGCGCGGCCCAGCTGAAGATGAAGACCGGGATCGTCGAACGTGACCGCCTCGGCGGCGTGTGCCTGAACTGGGGCTGCATTCCCACGAAAGCGCTCCTGAAGAATGCTGAAATCCTCCGGAGTTTCAAGAAAGCCGAAGAGTGGGGCATCAGGTATGAGAATCTGACGTTCGATTTCGGGGCGATCATCAAGCGGAGCAGGGGCGTTTCCGATCGCGTTTCGAAGGGTGTCGAATATCTGATGAAGAAGAATGCGATCGACTCCATGTCGGGCACCGCCACTCTCCTGTCGGCCGATACGGCCGAGCTCCGATCGGAGGGGAAACCCGTAGAAGTATTGAAGGCAAAGCAGATCATTATCGCCACCGGCGCACGCCCCCGAACGCTTCCCGGGGTCGCGATCGACCGCCGACGCATCATTTCGAGCACCGAAGCGATGACCCTTGCAGAACAGCCGAAGTCCCTGATTGTGATCGGGGCCGGCGCCATTGGCATCGAATTTGCGTATTTCTACAACTCGCTGGGAACGAAGGTCACGGTCGTCGAGATGTTGCCCGGCATACTGCCTGTCGAAGACCGCGAGCTGACCAAATTGCTGGAGCTCAGTTTGAAGAAGCAGGGGATCGAGATCCTGACCGGGACCAAAGTGGAGGGCGTCAGGGCCGGCAATGCCGGGGTGACCGTTGGAGTCTCCGGGCCGGACGGTGCAAAGGAGTTGCGGGGTGATCTTGCCCTGATGGCCATCGGCGTGCAGGAAAATGTGGAGAATCTCGGCCTCGAAGCTCTGGGCGTGACGGTCGAGCGGGGCCACATCAAGGTCGATGCGCATTACAGGACAAGCGTTCCGGGCGTTTTTGCGATCGGTGACGTCATCGGGCCTCCATGGCTGGCGCACGTCGCGTCGGCGGAAGGGATTCACTGCGCCGAGGTGATCGCCGGCGGGAACCCTGAGCCGATCGACTACGCCTCTGTTCCGGGGTGCACCTACTGCCAGCCTCAAATCGCGAGCGTCGGGCTGACCGAGGAGAAGGCGCGCGAGGAAGGCCATGAGCTGAAGATCGGTCGTTGCCCGTTCCGCCCCCTCGGTAAAGCGGTGGCAATCGGCGAACCGGAAGGTATGGTCAAGCTGATTTTTGATGCGAAATACGGTGAGCTGCTCGGCGCGCATATCATGGGATCAGAGGCCACGGAGATGATTGCCGAGCTCGTCGTGGCCAAGCGTCTGGGAACAACGGGAAAAGATCTCTTCCACGCCATCCACGCCCATCCGACGCTCAGCGAAGCGGTTATGGAAGCTGCCGCAGCCGCTTACGGGGAGGCAATCAATATATGAACCGTGCTCGGTTCGCCCTGCTCGGCCGCACCGACTATGGATCCTGCTGGGACCTCCAGCGGCGCCTGGTAGGGCTCCGGCGAGCCGGAACAATCCCCGACACCCTTCTGTTGACGGAGCACAACCATGTCTACACGATAGGGAAGTCCGGTGATGACAACCATCTCCTTGCCGGCGATGAAGAACTCAGGGCCCGGGGCGTCGCAGTGTATCACAATGACCGCGGGGGCGACATCACGTACCACGGTCCGGGACAGCTCGTCGGCTACCCGATCCTTGATCTGCGCGAACAGAGGCCCGATCTGCACCGGTATCTGCGCGACATCGAGCAACTGGTGATCAACGTGCTGGCCGACTACCGCGTTACCGGCAGCCGCATGCCGGAGTACACGGGTGTTTGGGTCGGCGGCGACAAGATTTGTGCCATAGGGATAAAGACTGTCCAGTGGGTGACGATGCACGGGTTCGCCCTGAATGTTTCGACGGACCTTTCCTATTTCGGGAGGATCATTCCGTGTGGCATTTTCGAGCGGGGGGTGACGTCGCTCGAATCGGTCCTCGGCCGCACGGTCCCGCTCGATGAGGTGGCGGAGCACGTGGTGACGGAATTTGGGCGGGTCTTCGGACTCGCCATGGAACAGGGTCCGGCGGGCGGTCCCGAAGAGCCGGCTACGGTTGTTGCCGACGGGAACCTGCCGCTCACGATGGAATCCGGACGAATGACGAACGCATGGGGAGGATAATCACCTGGTGAACACCGGAACCCTCCAACACGATCTCAGACAGAAGTCCCCTCCCGGGTCTCCCGCGGGTGCGCTCGGCCTCGCCCGGGCCGAAGGGATCATCGGCGCGTACAAGAACGCCGTCGCCGCACGCCTGATCGACCAGAAGATCCTCATTCTCTTGAAGCAGGGGAAGGTCTTCTTTCACATCGGCGGGTCGGGGCATGAGATTGCCCAGACAGCCATGGCATTCGCGATGAAACCGGGGTACGATTGGGCCTATCCGTACTACCGGGACCTTGCCTTCTCTCTGCAGTTCGGGTACACCATCGAGGAGATCATGCTTGAGGCGCTCCACAGAAAAGGGGGTCCGAGCAGCGACGGCTACACGATGCCGTTTCATTACGGGCACAAGCAGTGGCGGATCGTAGCCCAGTCGAGCCCGACCGGGACGCAATACCTGCAGGCGGTGGGTACGGCGATGGGTGCGGTCAGGGATGGCACGGACGAAGTGGTGTACGTCTCGTCGGGTGAGGGGGCGACAAGCGAAGGGGAATTCCATGAGGCCATCAACTGGGCCGCCCGCGGCAAGTATCCCGTCGTTTTTGTCATCCAGAACAACAAGTTCGCCATTTCAGTGCCGGTTCACGATCAGATCGCAGGGGCATCGGTCTGTGAAATGGTCAAGGGGTACAAGGGACTGAATCGGTACCGGGTGGACGGATGTGACTTCCGCGCCACATACGAGGTCGCTGCCGATGCGGTTTCCCGCGCGCGGAAGGGAGAAGGGCCGAGCGTGATCGAAGCGGACACCGTCCGGCTTCTTCCGCATTCTTCATCCGACGACCAGCGGAAGTACCGCGACCACGAGGAACTGCAGGAAGACCTGAAGAGAGATCCCCTCCCTCGCTTCGAGCGGCTTCTTCAAGACCTTAAGCTCCTCTCGGCGTCGGATTGTGAAGGCATCAGGAAGGAGACGCTAGAGCGGATCAATCGTGCTGCAGAGGCGGCGGAGGCGGCAAGCCTCCCGGATCCGGCAGATGTCGTCACGTACGTCTATGCGCCGAGGAAGGCCGTCCCGCCGGCAGGGTTCAAGGAACCGGTGCACGGCGGGCCTTCCGTCGTCATGGTCGACGCCATAAACCACGCTCTGTCCGAAGAGATGGAGCGGAATCCGAAAATGCTCATCTACGGCGAAGATGTGGGGGGGAACAAGGGCGGCGTGTTTACGGCGACGAAGGGCCTCACGGCGAAGTTCTCCGATGAGCGCGTGTTCAATTCTCCTCTTGCCGAGGCGAGCATCGTCGGGACGGCTTTCGGCCTCGCGGTACGCGGTGACTACAAGCCCGTCGTCGAGATTCAGTTTGGGGATTACATCTGGCCGGCTTTCATGCAGATCCGTGATGA
>DAIUKN010000126.1:0-7198 GCA_036848195.1 Bacteroidota bacterium | reverse complement strand
GGCGAACGTCGTCATCAGAATCGGGCGAAGACGCGTGGCGCCAGCCTGCACAAGAGCATCGGCACGTTCGCGCCCCCTGTCGCGTAGCACGTTTGCATAGTCAACAAGCAGAATCCCGTTCTTGGTCACCAACCCCATCAACATAATGATGCCGATCAACGACATGACGGAAACGGCGCTCTTGAAAATGAGGAGCGCAATAACAGCACCGATCAGAGACATCGGGAGCGCCAGCATGATCGCGAAGGGGTATTTGAAGCTCTCAAACTGCGAGGCCAGCACAATGTAGACGAACACGATGGCCAGGCCCAGAGACATGAGAATGTTGCCGAAGGACTCTGCCTGCATTTCCCCCAGACCGACGACGCCGATCGAGTAGCCCGCAGGGGTGGCAATAGCCTTCGTACGTTTCTGGATGTCGCCAAGCACCTCGCCAAGAAGTCGGCCCGAAAGGTTTGCGTCAATGCGAATCTCCCGCTGGCGGTCGAAACGGTTGATTTTCGAGGGTCCAGAACCCTGCCGGATTTCCGCCACCGTCCCCATGGGTATCAGAACCTTCTGACCGCTACCAGCATCTTTCGTCCCCTTGATGGACATCGCCCGCACGCTTTCGAGCGACGATCGGTCGCCCTTGTTCAGGCGGACACGAACATCGTATTGCTCCTCGCCTTCCTGATATTTCGTCGCCACGTAGCCGTCGACCATAGCTCGTGCACTTTGTGCAATCAAGCCGACATTGATCCCCAGGTCGGATGCCTTCTCGCGGTTGATCGTCAGGCGAACCTCGGGCTTCGATGTTTCGAGGCTGTTCTCAACATCCGCTGCGCCGGGCGTCGTCCGGAAAATGTATTCCACCTGCCGGGCAAGTTTCTCAAGTGTGCCGAGGTTTTCGCCCCGGACACTCATGACGGTTGACTTCTGATTTCCTCCAACACCTCCCGTTACCTGGATCCCGAAATTCGCACCAGGGATTTGGCTGATCGCGCTCCTGGCCTCTTCCATCAGTTCTTCCACGCCCTTCTTGCGCTCTGCCTTTTTGACGAGCTTCACCAGGATCGTCGCTTTGGTCACCGGATCACTGCCGGCGCCGATGGTTGTCAGCGTTGTGGTGACTTCGGGATGCGTACGAAGGATCACTTCTGCTGCCGCACATATCCGGCTGGTCTCGCCCAGAGAACTGCCCGGTGCCGCAGTGACGACCACAATATACTCGCTCTGATCCATGGAAGGGAAAAACGAGGTTCCGAGGAAACGCATCATCAAGAGACTGAACGCGAAAACACCGATGGACCCCAGCATGACGGTTTTGCGATGCCCGAGCGACCATCGAATGGCATTGCGATACTTCTCGCTCATAACCGCGAACGCATGATTGAACCAGTACAGCCCGCGTCGAAGCAGATTCCCCTCGTTCTTGAGTTCTTCATCCTCTTCCTTCAACCAGCGGGAAGAGAGCATCGGTGTCAGCGTGAACGCCACAAACAACGAGACGAGGACCGAGACCGATACGGTAATACCGAATTCGTAAAAGAACCGTCCAACAATGCCCGGCATGAATGCCACCGGAATGAACACTGCCACAACAGTAAAGGTTGTCGCCATGACCGCGAGACCGATCTCACTGGTCGCAGCCTTGGCCGCCTCCATTGCCGTCTCCCCGCCTTGCATATGGCGGTAGATATTCTCGATGACCACGATGGCATCGTCAATCAAGAGACCCACAGCCAGGGAGAGTGCCAGCAACGACATGGAATTGAGCGTGAAATTCAACGCGTACATGATGATGAAGCTGGCAATGATCGACGTCGGCAGGGCGATTGCACTGATCAGGGTCGACCGCATGTTCGCAAGAAAGAGGTACACGACGATGACGGCGAGCAGGCCGCCGTACATAATATCAAATACCACATCGTTGACCGATTCACGGATGAAGGTGCTGTTATCTCGCGCAATGGTCAGATGCAGGTCGGGCGGAAGTTCTGTTTCGATTCGCCCGATCTGCTTGCGGATCGCATCAGCAACACGCACCGTGTTGCTGCCCGATTGCCTCAGAATGCTCAGGCCCACGGCGGGCTTCCCGTTGACGCGCGAAAGGCTTTCCTGTTCTTTGACGCCGTCCTCCACGGATGCAACCTCCGCGAGGTATACCACTTTTCCCCCCGGCGTCGCGACAACAACCCTGGAAAAATCCTCGACACTGGTGTATTTCCCCATCGTGCGAAGAAGTATCTGACGGCTGCCCTGTTCCAGGTTCCCGGCGGGAATCTCCACGTTGGCTGCCCCGACGCTCTGAATTACATCCTGGATGGACAGATTGAAGGCCTGCAGGCGCGCCGCATCAACGACAACCTGGATCTCCCGTTCCGCTCCGCCAATCAGATCGACTCGACCCACACCGGGCACGTTTTCCAGCCGCTTTTTGATCACGTTCTTCGCGAACGTCGTGATATCCTTGTCCGAGCGCTCACCGGAAATTGTCACGGTGAAGATCGGCTGGCTCGCAGGATCCAGGCGCTGAATCACCGGATCTTTGATATCCGTCGGGAGATCAGCCCTGATGGCGGCGATCTTCTCACGCACCTCCTGGGCCGCCTGCTGCCCCTTCACCTCCAGTTTGAACTGGATAATGACGATCGATACTCCTTCCTGGGAGACCGACTGGATATGATCGATGCCGGCAATCGTGTTGACGGCATCTTCGATCCTCTTGGTAACGTCCGTTTCAATCTGTTCCGGACCCGCGCCGGGCAACACGGTTGTTGCGGTGACGTACGGGAAGTCGACATCGGGAAATTGGTCGATATTGAGTTTGAAATAGGAAAAGAGCCCAAGCACCAGCAACGCAAGTATCATCATGGTCGCGAAGACGGGGCGCTCGATGGAAACATCAGCAAGCTTCATGGTTTTCCGCTTTCTTGTTGGCTTGACATCACGTCAGTGCGTGCCTGCCCGCTGCGTGACGATGACGTGACTGCTGTCGCGCACGTTGCTGATGCCGAGGGTTACGACGCTATCAGCAGGAAGAACCCCGTGCAGGATCGCTGTCCGTTCTCCATCGCTCATTCCCGCCTGCACCGTGCGCTGGTATGCCCGTCCATCCTTTACCACAAACACGTTGCTCGTGACGCCGTCTGTCTGGATCGCGGCATTGGGCACCATGAGCATCGCATCGGCGGAGGAGACCTGCACATGCACCTTGGCGAACATCCCGGGGCGGAACCAGCGGTCCGGTGTGTTCGAAAACATTGCCTTCACCTCAAACGACCGCGAGCGGACATCCGCAGAGCGGGAGATCTGCACAATGCTCCCTTCGGGGTTGAGGTCCGGGCGTGCCTCCGAAGTCATGTGGACCTTCTGACCGATCACAAGAGCCGTGACGTCTGTCTCGTTCAAGTTGAAGATCGCCTTTATCCTGTTGATCTTTGCCACCGTGGCCAGCACTGCCCCGGGCGTCGCCAGGTCTCCGACGTTTGCGTTGACTGCCGTTACGACACCGGCAATCGGTGTGGTGAGTTCAACCACGCTCCGCGAGGAGACATAATTCGCTCGCGCCACGTCGTACGCCGTCTGTGTGCCGTCGAGCGTCTGGAGGGAGATTGCCCCCTCTGCGTAGAGCGATTTCATACGCTCCAGAGTCTTCTCCGCATTCCGGAAACTCGCCTCCGCCTGAAAGAACTGCGATGACGCCCCGGCCTTGTCCAGCGTGAGGATCAACTGGTTGAGGTGAACACTCATGCCGACCTGCACGTGAACGCGCGCGATGCGCTCGGCGATCTTTGGGACGATATTCGCCTGCTCCTCCCCTTCAAGCGTCGCAGAATATGTGCGTTCAACAGCGAGGATCCCCTGTTGTACGGCCGCGACCTCGACCGGAACGGTGATCTTCGCCTGGCCGGCTCCGCCCTGCACGGGATCGGCCTTTTCTGACCTGCAGCCTATCAACAGAACAAAGACTGCGGTGCCGGCAACGCCCGCGCCCCTGGCGAGCATGCACTGGAAGACTGTCTTCACGATTCTGGACCTCCTGATTATTCGCATACAACCGACTCCTGGATATTCAGTGATCGCTAGTGCGGCTGTCCGACGGCGTTCTCCCACTCGGCGCGCGCTACGAGATAGTCATAGATCGCCTGGGCGTAATTCGTTTGCGTGCGCGTCATGGCGACCTGGGTGTCCATCAATTCCAGCTGAGTTCCGACACCGCTCTTGAATCGGGTCTGTGCAATCTGGACGGCCTTCTGAGCTTGCCCGAGAGATTTCTCCTGTCCTTCAATCCGCTTCTTGGCTTCGGTCATGCGCAGCTCAAGTGACTGGATCCGAAGGCGTAAGCCTTCCTCGGCCTTCTGAAGCGCTGTCTGGACTTTCTGATGGTCGATGATTGCCTGCTCTGTCCGCGCTGTTGTCTTGAAACCATCAAACAGAGGAAACGAGAGCTGGAGACCGAAGTTCAAAGAATTGGCCCAGAGGTAATTGTTGAACCGGAAGGTGTTGTCCTGGGATTGCCATTGATATGATCCGGTCAAGTTCACGGTGGGATAGAAATTTGCCCGTTCGATACTGATATTTTTCATGAGCAGGGATTCCTGAAGATTCAACTGGGCAATTCCGGGATTGGTCTTAAGAGCTTCACGGCGACGCTGTTCGAGGAGATCCGGCGGGACCTCCTGGACAACGAGATCACCCTGCAGGTCAATTTCCTGGTCGAGCGGAATCGCCAGAATATTCTTCAGCGAATTCTTGGCGAGCTGGAGGGCGTTCTCCGCCGCGATGAACAGCGGTTCGGTGTTGGCCACCTGCACCTCAGCCCTCAGGAGGTCAAACTCGGCAGCGGTCCCGTTCCTAAACTGCGCGCGGACATTCTCGAGATTCGCCCGCACGACATCCAGTCCTTCACGGTTTGCACGCACAAGCTCACGCGCCAGCAGGGCGGTGTAGAATGCCTTCTTGGTCTGCAGGACCACATCTTCGTACGTTGACTGGTACGCGCGATCAACGTAGTCCGAATAGGTGTTTGCGATGTCCATGGCGACACCAACTCTCCAGTTGAAAAGGGGCTGCGAGAGGGTGGCCCCTGCCTGGTAGGCATTTGCCGATCCCAGCTCAAACGTCTGTGTCTTCGGTGTGGGATTGATGAGAGTATTCGGGGGGATGAAGAGCACCGGGTTCTTGATATTGCGGGTGTACACCGCCATGAGATTGAGTTGTGGAAACGCTCCCGAACGTGCCTCTGCGACCTGGGCATCAGCCTTCAATCGATCCTGATCCGCGATCTGAATGTCACGGTTCTGCCGAACGGCGATGCCAAGAGCCTTCTCCAGCGTGATAACCATCGGTGCCCCAGCGCTCTGAGCAATCGCCGAGATCGGGACGATGACCGTCAGGAGAAAAAGGGCACCTCCAACGGCGAAGCGGTAGTGGGCCGGTGGGTGAGGATTCATGGTGTCATCCTTTGCCTGTGCTTTCTACAATCCCGTCAAAGACCTCGGGCGAAATACACTTTGCCCCTGCCGGAAAATCATCTTCGGGCCGCACCTGCTCAACTGCGAAACGATGGAGGCAATCCCCTCTCACCATACCGTCAAACAGGAGTACCTGTCGTGTGGAATCGCAATCACGCAACAGATGGTGCTGAACCCCCTTTCGTAAAGGTTCCGCGAGGGCTTCCCATGTACCACGTGGGCGGTTGATCATCCGGCGCGCTTCGCAACAATCTCCGGATCGTCATTGCGATGGAGCCCTGCATATGACCATTGAGATCACTCGATAACCGAATGGTCGCATCCTCCCGAATGCAACCGAGAGAATTCAAGTGTCTCGAAAGGCCAACGAAGTCGACAAGATCGCCAGCACGCGTTTGCTTTCCTCGGCCTCTTGGCAGCGACAGAGGGGTTGAAGCAGATGAAAGGGACCATGCAACCGAAAGGGAATCCGATCCAGCGAGCCCCTTTCGTTCATTGTACGCTCTCTCCTCTCAGGCAACTTCCTCCACCATCTCGAAGAATGCCTCAGGGTGCTCACAAGCAGGGCATTTTGCGGGAGGGTTCTTGCCTTCGTGGACATACCCACAGTTGCGGCACTTCCACCGGACGACTTTCTCCTTCTTGAACACTCTGCCCTGTGCAACAGCTTCATGGAGCTTTCGGTACCGAGCCTCATGTGCCTTCTCGGCCACTGCGACAGCCCGGAAAGCGGTGGCAACCTCCGGGAAGCCCTCCTCCTTCGCTACCGCGGAGAATTCGGGATACATCGTTGTATGTTCGTACTGCTCCCCGTTCGCGGCTGCGACCAGATTCTCCTTCGTCGTACCGATCACTCCGGCCGGAAACGCCGCAGCGATTTCGACCTCGCCCCCCTCAAGAAACTTGAAGAACCGCTTGGCATGCTCCTTCTCGTTGTCGGCTGTCTCCTCAAAAATCCCCGCGATATGCTCGAAGCCTTCGGCTCTCGCTTTTGATGCACAATAGGTGTACCGGTTCCGGGCCTGGGATTCCCCTGCAAATGCCGTTAGGAGATTCTTTTCAGTCTTCGTCCCTTTGATGCTCTTCATGGTATTTCTCCCCTTTCGTTATCTGTTGATGGCGGAAGGCGGGCGGATGCCATCCATCCGGAAAACGCAAAAACCCCTTTCGCTCGAAGCCATCCGGCCTTCGGCAAAAGAGGTTTTTCAAAGACCAGCTACGGTTTAGCTAAGATACGGAACGCTGGCTCGGATATCAATGGCTTCATCCAGTTTCCATTGACATTGTATGGATTCTCGCTTAGCTTCATAGAGAGTAACCCTCTGAACGACTTTCCAAGGATGTCCGCGCACCCCCAGTGGCTCCTTCTCAATACGCTCAGAATACTTCTGATACCGCGCGCATGTATGTCATCGGAGTGGACTTAGGCGGCACCAAAGTCGCCGGGGCGCTCTTCACCCCCGACGGCAGCATCGTACACCGGCGTTCCGCACAGCTGGACAGGAGAACCGGACCAGAGGTCGGTGCGCTGATAAAGGACGTGGTCCAGGATCTTCTCTCAACCGCGGCCGACAAAGCCGTCTCTGCCGTCGGCATATGCGTGCCGGGGATCAGCTGGGCGGAAACCGGCCGGGTCTGGGCTCCGAACATCCCGGGCTGGGAAGACTACCCACTCCGGGACGATGTGCGCCTGGGTCTCGGAGAGCTTGTAGCCCGCCGGCGTCATGCCGAAGTCGGGA
>DAIUKN010000125.1:0-7213 GCA_036848195.1 Bacteroidota bacterium | reverse complement strand
AGAGACCCCCGCCAGGATTGACCAGGACAGATGTCCCCTGGAGAGGAGTCGGTAACCCGCAACGATCAAGCCGAATGCGAAGCAGACCAGCAGCGTCTCCTGGATATAGTAGCGGCTGTAGAATACCATGGCCGGCGAGCAGGCCGTCAATCCGGCAGCGACGACGATGGGCCACAGACCGAAATCACCGATGAGAAGCAAGAGGAGAATCAGGCAGAGGCCGAAGACGACGGGGACGATGCGAAGGGTTGTTTCCGTGACTTGTGCGAGCGTCTTCTCAGAGGCGAACCAGGCCGGGAGGAGGGTCAGGTAATTGAGGGTCGGTCCATGATACTCGTGTCTGTCGTAGCGGTAGACGCCGGTTTCGAGAAGGGCTCCGAACTTTATGGCGTGAACCGCCTCGTCGGTGTGCATGGGACGCAGTTCGAGTTGAGGCAGGCGCAGGAGCGCGCCTGCCATCAACGCCCCAACAAAGAGCCACCGCTCCCACTTCATTGCACGGCCTTACCGTAGACCTCGACTTCGATGTAATGGTTCAGGTCGTTTGCCGTGTTGCCGCGGCTGTAGAGTCGCACATACCGTCCCTGCACCCCCTTCGCATCAATCAGCTTCCCCTCAGCCGTTTCCACGTAGCTCATATCCTTCCCGACTCCTCGGCCGGACGTGTTGTCGATGTCGTTGTTGAACACCGTCTGCACATTCGTGACGAAGTCCTTGTCATCGGCGACCTGGACGATAACATCGTGATACACCACCGCCTGCTTGTGATAGTGCCAGACAACGATGGCGAAGATCGTATTGCGTCCCTTCAGGTCGATGGTCACATATTGCAGCATGGGCCCGAGCTCGACAAAGCTCCCCTCTCCCGCTTCCTTATCGCCATCCGTGACCATTGCGAGCTCACCGATGATGGGTTGTTCATCGGAGCCGGTGACCGGCTTCTTGAAGGCGACATTCTTCGTCCCCGCTGGAGCCAGGAACGCCGGCCGGGGCCGCCCGAGTGGCTTCTCAAGATTCGGGACGGCGATATTCGTCGGTGTTCCGACGAACATGGGCTTGGGAAGCTTGATATCCAGCGGAACCAGTTGTTCGCCGGAGGATTTTGTCGTTTCCGTCGCCGGAGCCGCCGTTTTCTCGGGTCGTGCGGCCACCTGTTCGGAGGCCGGCGGCGGCGTTTCTTTGGCCGGCGCCGCAGGCTGCTGCTGTTCGGGCTTCTGCTGAGCCTGCTGCTGGTCAGACTTCTGGCACGAAGTCAGGAGTCCGACGCACATGATCAACACCGCAAGAATCCTGTTCATCAACTGTCTCATGAAGCTCCCTCCTTTGAATAGTGAAGATACAGAATCGTCAGATGGATTTCAGCCAGAGCGACGAGCACCAGCAGGAGCGCACTGTAGCCGTGCCCCCGGATCAGCAGTTCTTCGCCCTCCGCTCCGAATAACGGAAATAGTCCCAGAATCACGGTTAGCATGAGTGGCAGGGAGAAGAGAAGGAGAAGCCAGAACGCGACCTTCATCGCGAAGCGAATGAGCATCTCTCTTTGGGGGGACCGTCGATTCCAGAGAGCCACCACACAGGTCCAATCCCTCTCGTCGAAGCCGAGGCGATGCGCCCAGAGCAATGCCACAGCGGAGAGGGAGAGGGCAAAGAGAGGCGCAATCGTAACGTGAATAATGAGAACAACTCCGCTCAGGTGCTGACTGAGGATAAGCACTGGTGCGAAACCGGTCAGCGCAAGCAGAAGAAGTAATGCGGAAGAAACGCCGAAGGAGAATCTGCGAAGGAGATTGAGGGATCCGACCCTGCCGCCATTCTTCCTCTCACTCCAGATACGCGCGGCATGCCTGGCCTGGTCGCGCACGGACTGCGTGATGCCATACCAGCGCATTCCACGGCGGCGGAGGTCAAACACAACAGCGCCGAGAAGAGCCCCGATCGCCAGAGCTGACACAATCCGAAAAACCGTCATTCTTCTTCCGCGGCAAGTGTTCGAATAATGTGGGCAAGCCCTCGTAACGCCGAGATCAGCAGAACTGACGCGACAAGGAGAAAACAGAGTATAAGCAGCATCTTCAGACCCGGACGGAAGAAGAACGACATCGAGAAGAGCCAGGCTGAAACCGCGCTCTTGTCCTGGTACTGCGTCATCCGGGTCGTCGAATCCGATCTCACAACGAAGGGCGAGGCAATCGTGACCGAGCCAAAATGGAAGGGCGCATCCGTAGCGTGGCAATCGGCGCAGCCCCGGACTCCAAGCGACTGGGCTTTCGGGCGAACGTCATGGGCGATGGGCCACAGGTAGGGCCCCGCTGCCTCTTCCATACGCTTCACGAGCGTCCCGTCCATGCTGATGGTGTAGAGCTCCCCTCCACTCACGTAGACCGGGTCACCGGCAGTGGAGTCCTGCTGTCGAAGCTGCCGGAGGATTTCAAGAATATCCGATTCGCGCAGCACGGGCCATCGGCCCACGACGCGCGTTGTGTCCCGATCGAAAACGCCTTTCACCAGAGAGCGAATACGATCAAGGGGAGCGGGTGCAAGGGCATCCCGGGTCTGGTAGGCCCAGAACGCGGGCCAGAAAGCATGGTGCGGGGCGTACGTCCCATTTTCGAGTTGCGCGAACACCGGAGTGGCAATCTGCGGAAGCGCGTCATCCGCCTTGTCGCTCTTCGGGATGCCGAGGGCATGTGCCCTCGACGTCTTGACGCGATCGGTGTTTGAGCCGGGCCATGGACCGGAGTGACAGGCTGTACACGCCAGTTTGTCAAAATGAACCGGAGGAATCCCGAGGTGCTGCGGCCGCGGGGCTCCCCGCCTTCCCTCAACCGGAACAGGCGCATCGGCGCTCCCCAAATGGCATCCCCTGCAGGTCAACGATGCGGCGGCCGGTCTCCCCGTCGCCTCTGCTTCTCCCTCATACCCTCGGATCATATTGTGGTCAAGGCCATTTCTGTGGCAGTCGACACAGGTCATCCCCGCTGCAATGTGGACATCGTCCTCTCCCTGCCAACGGTCCGGCTTTGAAGGATCGATCACCTTCGACGAATGGCAAAACAAGCACTGCGTTGGAGGCATTTTCCTCGGCACGTTGAAGAGCACTCTCCCCGCAATGTCAAAACGTGAGGCGTTATAAGTGACCGTCGGAGGAAGAACGTTCGACTGCTCAGGAGGGACTGCGGAGTAGAGATCAAAGTTGTCAGGCATTTCTCCCGCAGAACCCTGCACCACGGAAAAGCCGCTCCCGGCAGCGGCGGCCCACCGGAAGTTCTGCCTCAGCACCTGAACACCGTATTCGGCCTGACTTTGCCCGGGATCGCCGTTGTGGCAGCTCTGACAATTGATGTCAAGGCCTCCGGATACCTGCCAGCGCATATAGTCGTTAAGGTCCTGAGTGGATTCCTTCTCTCCCACTCCCCCGCCGGGAAGGTGACGTCCGAAGGTCTTCACAAAGCCGAAGGTGGAGAGCCCGACAGAGCCCGGAGCGTGTGTCCCCGGCCAGCTTCTGTACGAGAGAGGGATCTGTGTCGCGCCCTGGCGGTCCACCAGGATCCAGGGCTCACCCTTCCGGCCCGCGGCCGCCGAATCCGCAGCGTTGAAGTGCCAGCCGTGCCGGATCTTCTCATACTCGTGGCACTTACGGCAGGTCTGCCTGGGCGAGAACGGCATCAGGGGCCTGTCATCAAGCTTGATCACATGATCAAACTCATCATAGATCTTGATCAGATGAACGGGGACCGACCTGTTGCCGTCTGCGACATCTCCGATGTTCTCATGGGTTTGGGCAAAGACTCGGCCGCCGCAGAGAGCAGGGACCAGAAGGGCCAGGCAGATCTTCTTGGTTGGCGTCATTGTTCAGGCCCTGAACTCGCGAGGGTCGATGATGAGCTTCCTCCCTGCCTCAACGGCCTCGTTGACCTTGAGGACGGTGACGGCGGTCTCATAACCAATTTCCGCCGGGCAGTTGAGGCTTTCCTTCCCGCGAACCGCATTGAAAAAATTCTCAAGGTGCGGCTTGTGGTAAGGATCGTCGAACTTCACCGGGAGCTCAAACGACGGCGGAGCGAGGGTTTCCCGGACGTCGAGCACTGCGTCGGTCTGCGGCTTCTTCTGTTCCGCAGTCGGGGCCTTCAGATAGCCGAGTGACACCCACTTGTCCCACTCGGGCGCAGTCGGCTCCCGATACGCAGCCCCGCGACTCGCGGATTCCGAAATCACCAGGGTCCCCTGGTCTCCCATGAAGCTTTCGGAATAGCCCTGATTGCTGTTTGTTGAAATGGTCTGGTAGAACGCGCGGACCTTTCCGTGCGGGGTTTCGTATTCAAAAGTCGCTAGAACGCTGTCGAACCACTCGTGCGTCTTCCGGTCGTAGTAGTCTATTCCGCCGCTGGCCACGACGGTCTTCGGCCGCGCATCAAGAAACCAGTTGTAGATGTCGAGCTGATGAGAGCCAAGGTCGACCACGGGACCGCCACCCAGGTGACGATACCACCGCCAGTTCCTGAACTCCTCCATCGATCGGAATCCAAATTTCTTGAGGACTGTGGCATCGATGCCGGACCCTTTTGGCCATGCGTTATCTGGTTGCACAGAGCGATTCCACTGCCCGTTCACTGTTGTGACCCTGCCGAGGACTTTCGCTTCCTTGATCAGTATTTTGTAGCAGTGGACGTACCTCGGGTTGCTCCGCCTCTGGTGGCCGATCTGAAGGAGCTTTCCGGTCTGCCGGGCTGTCCTGACCATGCGGCGTGCACCGTCGAGCGTGTTGGACATCTCCTTCTCGCAATACACGTGAAGTCCGGCATGCAGGCAATCGACCGTTTGTGGCGCGTGCCAGAAGTCGGGTGTCGCGATGATGACGGCATCCAGGCCCCTCTCCTTAGCCAGCATCTGTCGAAAGTCCTGGTAGGCATTGACCTTCTGACCGAACTTCTCAAGCATTCGTTGGGCGCGCCTCAGGTTGTAGGACTCCCAGATATCGCAGACGGCCTGAAATCTGACGTTGGGGATCTTGAGGCACGAATTCATGAGAACCTGTCCCTGAGCGCCCGCGCCGATCAGGGCAATCCTTAATTCTTCCGACGAAGAGGACTTCTGATTCTTTTCTTCCCCCCGTCCCCGCGGGCGCGCCAGGAAAAGACCTGCCCCGGCCGCTGTGGCGTAGCCAAGGAATCTGCGTCGATCAATGCCTGTCATTGTCCTCTTTCCATTCAAGTTCCGTAAGGGTGATAGACCGGTATTCGACTTTCAAACTGTGGCACTGCAGTCCGATGAACCCCGAACGCCGTTTCAGGCCGGGGTGGCTCGACTCTTTGTCCATGTGAGCGACGAGGTCGGCGTCAACGACTGTCTGGCCGTTCAGCATGACCGTTATCCGGGGTCCCCGCGCGACGATCCGGTAGTGCTGCCACTCGTGCGCCTCCTTGCTGGCGCGCACCGTCGGAGCAGCCACCCCGTAGATACTACCGCAATATTGCCAGGGCTGGAGCTTGGCATATTCCGGTGCATAATCGTCCAGCACCTGTATTTCCATTCCGGTGTACGCCGGATCGCCCTGCCGGGGCGACCGCAGGAACACTCCGCTGTTCCCCCCCTCCGGCAGGCGGAAGTCAAGATCAAGCTGGAAGTTGTCATACTCCCCGTCGGTGGAAAGCCATCCTCCACCGTCGCCGGTTGTGAAGAGTACGCCGTCACTCACACCCCACGTTCCTTCCTTCCCTCCCACGATCGTCCAACCTTTCAGGTCAACGCCATTGAAGAGACTTCCGGCAAGCGGTTCCTTCCGGGGGATTTCCCGGATGAAGATGTTCCTGAAGATGAGCGGGCTGCTGTGGGACTGCAGTTCGATCTGGCCCGTCGGAAAGATGGGCAAAGTCCGGTCCCAGTAATTCTCCAAAGCGACGCTGTCCACCACGAGAACGTCGTTGAGATAGACGGTCACCCGTTCGCCGATCATCCGGATCCGGAAGGTATTCCATTCTCCGATCGGGTTGTCGGCGCGGCGGAGCGGTTTGCTGGGGTTCTTCTGATTGTTATAGAGACCTCCCGATCCTTCCGGCCACTGTGCAGGATCCCATATCTGCACTTGCGGTGAACCCCGCAGATAGATTCCACTGTCACCGTTCTTTTCGATTTTCCAGTCGACGAGCATCTCAAAATCGGCATACTCTTTTGCCGTGCAGATGCTCTCACCCTTGCCGTCGAAAAGCAATAGGCCATCGGCCGTCGACCAATGAGCTCTCATGACGGAATCGGCTCTTCCCTGCGCTGCGGCCAGCTGTGCCGGAGTCATTTTCGCACGTGCGACAGGATTCTCGACAAGTCCCTTCCAGCCCTGCAAGTTCTTGCCGTTAAAAAGAGGCGTGAACCCTTCCGGCGGGACATTGAGGGTGGCGGCCACACCGAAGCTGCGCTCGATCTGGCTCCTATAACGGAGGGGCAAACTTGATTCGATGAATGCCCGTGCCACAGGAGACGGGCCCGATTCAGAACCCGCCTCCGCCTTCCCAGCAGAGATTTTGCCTGCAGCCATCGCCGCATCGAGACCCAGCGAGTCATTTCCGAGATACGGGATGACCGCTTTCAGCGCTTCGGGGGTGGAAAGGTTCGCGAGCGCGCCGAGAACGAGGCGCTTCTCCTCGATCCGTTCAGCCGCGGCGAGGGTCCTTTCATGGTAGCGCGCAGCGTACACCGGGTCAAGCTGACTGCTCTCGACAACCCGAACACAGCCGCGGAGAGCGAGCACGCGAAGGTTGAGCTGTTCTTTGCTCTTCGCCACCGTGAGAAGGTTCTCGTATGCGTCGATGGTGGGCCAGTCTGCAAGAGCACGAACCGCCGCATCGCGAAGATCGGCACTCCGTGTTTCTCCGGCGACGGTCGCCAGCGCCCTGCTTCCTCCCACGCGGCCTATGGTTCGAAGGAGCAAACCCCGTCCTTCCGCGCTCGCCGTTGCGTAGGCTTCGAGGAGCTTGCCGGCCCGCTTCTCGGGATCGGAGATCCGTGAACAGACAGACGCGATGCTTCTTTGCGCGGCCGACCGTTCTGCTTCGGTTTCTGATCCAAGGAGCAGCGCAATCAGATCAGACTGGTCTTTCTCCCTCCCGATGGGTCCCAGCGCCTTCACGGCAGCCAGGCGAACGGCACCCTCCCGGCTTTTCGTCAGTGTCACGATCGGCTCCGATGGGACAGCGGTACCGTATTTCCCCAGGAGATCGGT
>DAIUKN010000124.1:0-7254 GCA_036848195.1 Bacteroidota bacterium | reverse complement strand
CCTGTCCGTTCACCAACCGGGGCCCGTCGAATGTGAACTTCATCAAGTCACCTGTCGACGTTCGGAACTCCACCGTCAGGTTTCTGTCGAAATCTGAAAACACCGGTCGACGCGAGCGGGCCCGCTCCCGGAATTTCGCGAAGGATTCATCCGATTGTGCCGATCCGATTTCAACCACGGCGCCGTTCTTCAGATCGTGGCTCCGCCAACGCCAGTCTGCTTTCTCCTCGATCCACTCGTACGCTTTCAGTGGAAAGAAGGCGATGTAGACCCTCCCACGCCGGCAGAAAATCCACCCCGATGGATCCTCCAGACGCTCATCCAGCATCTTGGGAAAGAACCCGTCAATATGTGGCTGCCTTTCCCCTTCGCGAATATTGTAGAGAAGGAGGACGGTATTCCGGTGCTGGAATGTCTGCTCGTACGGCGAGCTGGAGTTCCACTTCTCCGGGCTGGTATAGACCAGGTGGTACCGGTCGACCTCGCCCGCGAGGAATTTGAGCTCCTCAGGGAAGAACATCGCGAGCTCGCGCGCGGAAACGTACGGGTGAAGAGTAAAGAGGGTGTTGTTGGGAGCTGTTTCCGCAAATGTGACATCCCACGTATGCTGCTGGATGGGCTGGAGAATTCCCCCCTGCAGAGATCCGAGGACATAATCCTCCGTCATATAGGTGTACTTGTAGACGGGCGGATTTTTGACGTCGCCGAACCGGATGACGTTGCGGACCCGTTTGGTTTCGGTGTGGACGTACGGTTTTGACCGGTCCGTAGCCATATGGTAGATGACCTCCGGCAACCTGTACGAACTGAGCGCCCCGAATACAGTTTCCCACGAACCCCTGTGACGGGGGCGAAACCGCGTTTCGTCCCACTGTTCCTCTCTGGGTTGTCCGAAGTACAGCCACGCCACCCTTGACGCAGGGGCCGACAATGGGTTGATGATGTCGTCCGGATAGTCCCGGCTGTGCCCTCCGCCATAATTCCCGTTCAGATGCTCGGCGGCAAAGTCGGCCAGAAGAAGGTCCAGCATCATCTGCGCTTTGCGTTTCATGACCGGGTCTGCGGCAAACTCGTAGAGGACAAGCATGGGAGCAAGAAACACGGTCATATACGTCGGTGAATCGAACTCCCCCTGGCCGATGGTGGTTGTGGTTTTGATCCAGACGTTGAGCCAGGCCTCAGCTTCCTGGAAGTTCTCGGTTGAACTTCGACCATTGAACCAGGCTGATCCGTCTTCGCCCGGCCAGGTTTGCGCTGCCAGGTACATGCCGGTGTAATACATCACCCAGTGGTTTTCCGTATCGCCCCGGTACATGGTCCTCACGCGAAACGCTTGGCGGACCTTCCGGTGGAGGGAATCCGGTATTAATGGTCGCGCATGAAGGTAGGTCCCGATCAGGGTGTAGGCATAGAACATCCCCCCCATGCTGACATCCCGCGTCAGTGAATCCAGGATTGCATAGGCACGCGGCAGGTCTCTCCCGACCCGGAGCTTCGCGGCGAGAGAGAAGAAACTGGTCTCCGTCTCAGCGCTTGCGACATCGAGCAACCGGGCGCACCGGGCATCAAACCCTGAATCGGTCCCCGCATAAGCCGTGACCGCAACGAACGCGAGCATTGGAAGCACAAACATACTTCTCATGAGGTCACTGCCTCCCCAGTTCTCACCGCGATCTCATCTTTTCTGCACAGAAAGGCCCCAAACCTGCGCATCCTCCTGACTGCTGAAAACCCATCTCTCGCCCCCGTCCGTACTTCGGTAGAGCCCGCCATTCAGGGTTCCCGCCAGGACGATGTCCGGGTCAGACGGAAGAACGACAAGCGAATGGATGTCAAGGTTCTTCAGGCCGTCCGATTTTCGCTCCCACGTCTCCCCCCCGTCAACCGAACGGAATACTCCCTCCCCAAACGTGCCGATGAAGATCGTCGATGATTTTGGTCCGCCGGCCGCGATCGTATAAACGGTCGCCCGCGACACTGACGGTCCGGCAGGACGCCACGTGCGCCCGCCGTCGTTCGAGCGGAAGAGCCCGTTCTCTTCTGTACCCGCCAGGAACTCTGCGGGATCCCGGGGTTGCTGCACGATGACATTGACGATCATTCCCCGGAGGCCGCTCAATGACCAATGCCCGCCTCCGTCCCGGCTCTCATAGATCCCCTCTTCTGAGGCGGCGAAAAGACGACGGTGGTCCCTTCTGTCGATACAGAGATCGGAAGTGAACTTCCGGTGAAACCCTTCCGTAGCGCTCTTCCAGCTCTCCCCACGGTCGGTACTCTTGACAATTCCGTATGCCGTGGCGGCATAGATGACGCGGGGATCGTCAGTATCCACTTTCACCTTGAGGACTTCGGTGACTTCCCATCCGGTCGTCACGCGCCACCGGCGGCCTTCATCGACAGAGCGGAGAACGCCATTGCCGCAGGCGGACCAGAGCGTGCCATCCGGTCCCGCTTCCGTATAGAAGGTGCGGATGTACTCGCGCCAGCCACGACCGGCCCACGTCCGTCCCTGGTCCGTACTGACAAACAGTCCGACGACGGGATTGTCCGAGGCGCCAATCTTGTGTTTGCGCGAGGAAAGTACAGACATGTACACCGTTTCCTGCTGCGCGACGAGACTGCCGGTCAGGAGCATGACCGTAAGGAGTACCGCGCGAAGTCTAAAGGCCAAGGGTGATACCTTTTTGAAGATCGTTATTGGAAAATCGGCCCAATGCCCTTCCATTGGCAATGACGGCATACTGCCCCCGGTCCATTCGGCCAAAGGTTACCCTGAGTTGCCGGGGCGCCGAAAGGTTGTCCAGGATATCCACGTGAATCTCCTCGCCGTGTACACGCACAGCCGGAATGGTGCAGCCGTCGATTCCGCAACCCCATCCGCCGCGGACATCGACATAGGCATCACCGAACTGTTTCTGGATGATATGGATCGACGTTACGCTGCTCCCCGTGCCCCAGTGAATGCCTGTCACGCCGCCCGGCCGATCGATCGCGCTGTGTGCGTAGTTTTCCGCGGTCCTCGGAGAAGTGGGAGACTCAAAGAGGGAGAACATGGCCCTCAACGCCGCGGTAGCACGCTCGAAGTATTCCCGTGATCCGGTCAGTTCCGCATACTCGATCAACGTCACGGCGAAGTATCCCTGCCTTGAATCGCTCCATTCGCCATCGGTGTTCTGGACGCCAAATCCGCCAAAGAGAGGCTTGGAGAGCCAGCCCGGACTCCACACCTGCTGGTACAGACAGAGATAGTCAAGGAGCGCGACGCCTGCATTGAGGTATGTCGTATCGAGAGTGTTTCGATAGAGGGAGAGACATGCCTCCGCCGCCTGGTGGATTGAAAGCGTGTTCTGAGGATGCTGCTGTGTGTAGGAATCGAAAAAGCCCACGGGCTTTCTCGAACAGGAGAAAAATGTTTCGAAGTCAAACCACTTGTTCCGCGGCGCGATGGACCCGAGGATGTAGTGCATCCCCATCTTGGCTGCGTTCAGATACTTCTCCTCCTTCACCCGGGCGGAAAACTCAGAAAGAAAGAGCGCGGCTCCGGCCGTTTCGGCGTTTTCATCGCGGAAGGTTTCGACCGGCTCAAGCGTTTCAGGATCATACCAGGACGGTATGACCCCCGAGGGCCTTTGCCGGGCCAGAAGGAAGTCCGCAAGCGCTCTCGCTTGCATCATGATCTCCTGCCGCCGGTCGGGGAGGAGATCGGCCCAACGGAGCAGCCAGTATCCTGTCCAGGCATTGTGGAACATCGCGAAATCCCTTCCGCCGTCGATGCCGCCCCAGGCGTGGTCGTTGACCCAGTGGCCTCCGATGCTGTCGAGATAGAAGATCGATGGTGCGATCCCCTTTCGCCGCGGCGCTTCGAGCGCCAGTGTGAGAACTCGCAGAGCGCGATCCTTCAGCATGGCCTCCTGCGAGGCGGAACCGCACACGTACATGCCATAGGCAGTCCGGAGCGCATTGAACCAGACGTTAAACCAGCAGTCATTGTCGGCGGAAGGCGGGAGATTGTTGCTCCAGGCGAGGCGCCCCTGCCTGAGAAGCGTCACCGGTTTTCCATTATAGGTCGCGTCAAGAGCCACCTGGGGAAGATACTCATGCCACGCCTTCCGGACATAGGCGGCGAACGGCTCCGCCTGCGGCCCGTGCCGCTGGGCAAGATTCTTTCCCCCCCATCGGTTCCAGTGAAAGCGAACCGTCTCGCGATACCCCTTTCGGGGCTCCGCCGAAGCATTGAGCAGCAGAAAGTACCCGAAAGAAAACCGTGAATCCCCGAGCGCGGATGTCATCTCGTCGGAGTGCGTATAGAAGACATGGGAGCGGGGCTTCCAGTTCATCCCGCCGTATGACAGCATCGGGAACTCCGCGCGGGCAACCTGGAGGTCCGCGGCTGTCTCCACCGTTCTCCAGGGCTGAATCAGTTCGACGTCGGGGATGAGCGCGGCAAACCGTCTCCCCTGTTGGAGCATCAGGGCCGGAGCACGGAACGTATGATCGGCAATGACATCAGCTGAGTCGGGCCGCAACTGCGGCGTCCAGACAAAATCGAGCGGCGCATAGTCACGGTACGCTCTGCCGTCGGGAACAAAAGAGTACGTCGAGAGGAGGTAGGCGAGTTCCTGGTGACCCGCCGTTCGATCTTCGATGATGACCTGGACATACGGCTTGTCCCGCTCGACGAGGATTGATTTTGTCAGGGCGTGCCCCGGTGCATCAGCGGAAAGTGCAATGCGTACTCTATCGCCGGACTGTTCCACGAGGCGTGGGTGTCGGTAGGCGGTCCGGGCAATTCTCCCGTTGCTTTTCAGGGCCGGCTCGGGGCGGAGACTGCTCCCGCTCCTGAGGAGCAAATGCCAGCCGCGGTCCTGTGCAGCGTATTCCTCCCGGTACCCGTCATTCTCGGGCGTCAGGATCACTTTGACAAGGCCGTTGTTCACTTCCAAGCCGCCCGGAAGCGTGGAGTCCACGAAAACCTGCCCCACCGCAAAGGCACGGGCAAGCAGTACGACGGCGGAGAGGAGAAGGAGCCGACTCACCTCCGGACCCGCCGGAGAATGCGCTGCATGTTGAGGCCGAACATTTTTCGCTTTTCTTCAAACGTACAGTGGGAATACGCCATCCAGCCGAATTGGGGAATCGGATCCCTCATCGGCTGGTCCGTCCCGAAAAGGACGCGGTCCGCTCCGATGTGTTTCACCATGAATTCAATGACACCGAAGGTCACCGACGTCAGCGTTATTTCGAGCACGACATTGGGGTTCTTCTCCGCCATCGCGATGCCGAGGCGTGCGTCGTGGAACGATGAACCGCAGTGGGCGATGATGAACGTGATATCCGGATATTTCGGCGCGATGTCATTGATCTCCGCAACCACATTGGGGGATGGGTGGATCAGCGCATGGGCGCGCATCCGGTTTCCGTATTCATACCAGGGATGCCAGAGCGTATCATTGTAGGGGATTCCGGTTCGGGGAAAGTAGGGCTTCATGCCACCCATGCCGTAGGTGACATGAACCTTGCGCATCTCCTTCTTCCAGTCCTTCACGTATTGTGGCTGAAGGCTGGCGTACCCGTGATAGAACCGCGGGTACTTCTTCATAGCCCTGTGGGTGATTGCATTTCCTTCTTCGTAGGCGACCCAGATAGCCAGGAAGCTGCTGATGCACATCTGGTCAATTCCCATCGTCTTGGCGCGCTCCACCATCGCGTCAGCATCGGAAAAGGCGGATTGCAAAAAACCCACCCCGTTCGCTTCTTCGTGTGCGATGTGCGCATGGGCATCAATCACAAGAATACGGTCGAGCGGTTTCCCTGCCTTCGCCTTCACGAGAATGGGGTCACCGATCTTCTTCCCGGCGTATCGAACGGGAAGTGCCGTCAGCTTTGTCAGCCTCGCAATGTTGGCGGCGGCAACCTGCTGTTTTTCCTCATCTCCGAGCGTGCAGTAGTCGACGAAGGCCTTGGCCGCTCCCGGAGACTTATCCAGCGCTCCGGTGCCGAAGAGAATCCGGTCCGCCCCGAACCACTCGGCAAAGAGCTCCATTGCGCGATTTCCCTGATGGCTCGAGAGTTCCAGGAAGAGATTCTGATGCTTTCGCATCAACCAGGTGATATGGCGGGTGGCATCCCAGCGGGAACCCTGGAGCAGGAAGTTGAGTCCGGGGAACCGGGTCAGCACGGCATCCACCTCGGAGAGAAGGACCTGATTGCTTGGCTCCAGAAGGTCAGGCTGATACAGGTGCCCCCCTTCGAGCATCAGGAGGATTTCTTTCTGTTCCAGCTCTTCGAGCAGCTCACCGCAGTAATCCAGATTGAAAGGATAACGGTGGACCCTGGGACACATCTTTGCAGCGCGTATCCCGTTGTCAAGCATCTCCTTCACCAGATCCTCAGGGGGAGGAATCTCCCCGGTATAGTGTGGCATAACGGTCCAGACACCGAACAAGCGCTTGCTCTTTTTCAGCTCCCGCATCAGGAGACGGTTTCCGAACATCGGGTCGTACTCCTTTGCGGTGGAATGGGCCACATACGCTCCATGGATCCCGCACCATTCCATCTCCTCGAGCAGCACTTCGGTCTCGTACTGGGTTTCAATATCCTTGACCCCTCGCTGACCAATCATCGCGTACGAGTCGACAAAAATTCTCTCGCTCATGTTCACCACCAGAATGGTTGTACCGTTTGACGTTCCTTTGGCTCCGCCTCGAGCGCCTTACGGAGAGCGCGCCGGGCCTTCTCAACTGCTTCGTCGATGTCCTCTGTCCGGTGGGAATACGAGATGAACCAGCGAGGATTGATGAAGATCCCTTCCCTGTAGAGCTCCCGGTGCCAGAGGTATTCCAATCGATCGTGATAGCCCGGGTCGGCCCCCGCGAACTTCAGATACGGGGCAGGCGGGAGGCCGGCTGCATGCCCCTCCACCCCCAGATCCTTCGCCATCGCATTGAAACCCTCCATCAGCCGTCGCCCCATCGCCCAGATCTGTTCGTGCACCTTCTCCCGCGCCATGATATCGAGCGTTGCCACACCTGCCGCAATGGAGAGCGTCTCACCCGCGTAGGTCGTCGTCATTCTCATCCTGTAGAGCGTTTCCATGTACTCACGTTTGCCGCAGTAGACCGAGAGGGGGTAGCCGTTCGCGAGCGCTTTCGCATACCCCGCAAGATCGGCGTCAACACCGTAGTACTGCTGCGCCCCGCCGGGAGCCAGCCGAAAACCTGTCAGCACTTCATCGAGCACCAGCAGGATCCCGTA